>NZ_BAABEP010000008.1:0-173902 GCF_039540215.1 Streptomyces tremellae | reverse complement strand
TTGCCACCCCCTCCACCCGAACCGCCCTTCGCGCCCGGCAGATCGATCACGGGCTTCCCTGCCGTGACGCTTCTCCGGGACGCCGTGCCCGTACGGCTCCACGGTAGGGCGGGCCGTGGCCGTCTCTCAACGGGCAGCAGTCAGCGGCCCCGTGATGGGGCGTCTGCGGCGCCCCGCCCGAGGTGGCCCCCGGGCGGGGTCGGTGGGTCAGAGGAGGCCGTCCCACATTTGTTCCAGGAGGACCGACCACCAGCTCTCGGGGGATCCGAGCGCCGCCGGGTCCAGGGAGGCCAGCTGGGCCTGGAAGTCGACCGTCCAGCGGCCCGCCTGCTCGGGCGTCAGGCCGAAGCGCAGCCGCCACATGCGGCCGAGCATCGCCATGCACCGGGCGAACTGCGGCAGGCTCGTGTTGACGAACTGCGGTGCGGCCGGGGCGCCTTCGGGACCCGCTTCCACCGGCACCGCCATGATGTTTGCCGTGCCGTACTGCACGCACAGCGCCCGCCCGAAGTCCGTGCCCACCACGAGGTACGAGGAGGCGTCGGACGCGGCGGCGACCTGCCGCTGCGCCGCCACCTCGGCCAGCGTCGGGATCACCGGCTGCGCGGGCTGCGCCCAGAAGAACGGCCCGAAGTCGGCGGGCAGCCCCGCCCACACGAGTGTCTGCGCCACCACCTCGGGCACGCCCTGCCGGGAGACGGCACGCTGGTCGTAGCGGCAGACTCCCTGCGGCCCGAACGCGCCCAGCATCTCCTGCTGGATCGCCTGCGGCGGCACCGCCGGCGCAGGCGGCACCTGCGGCAGCGGCGCCCGCACCGGCGCCGGGCGCGCGGGGCCGTCGGCGACCTGGTGCAACTCGCCCTGGTGCGTGAGCAGATGCTGCATCCCCTGCCGACGGCTCGCATGGTCCTGCCCGTACGGGGCGACGCTGGTGATCCGCACCTGCGGCCACATCTCGCGGATCATCCGCGCGCAGTAACCGCCGGGCAGTTCGCACGACTCCAGCTCCGTGTGGAGTTCGAGCACCTGCTGCGGCGGCACGTTCATGGCCCGCAGCTCGTGCAGGATCTGCCACTCCGGGTGCGGGGTGCCGGGCGCCGAGCGCCGGATCAGCTGCGCCTCGGAGCCGTCAGGCGCGCGGTAGCGCAGCACCGCCTGGTAGCCGGGCCCGACCACCGGCACGCCGGGCGGCGCCTGCGGATAGCCGTACGGCGCCGCTGCCGGTGGCGGGCCTGGCATGGGGCCGGTTCCAGGTACGGGGCCGGGCATGGAGACGGCTCCGGGCACGGGTCCGGGGCCGGGTGCAGGCGCGGCCCCCGGCGCGGACGGCATCCCCGGCGGGGGCGGAGGCGGCGGGGGCGGCCCGCCCGCCTGCGGGTCGGCGAACACGGTCGCCGCGTGGTGCATCCCCGGCGCCCCGGGAGGTCCGGGAGGCGCCGGGGGTCCAGGCGGTCCAGGAGGCGCGGGCGGGCCCGGCGGGCCCGGCGGCTGGGAGGTGTGCGGGGCGCCCTGCGCCGACACCAGCTGCGTCGGCACATAGCCACCCGCCGCACCCGGCGCGCCGAGCGGCGCGGGCGGCGGCGGCCTCGCCGGCCCTCCCCCGCGCCGCGGCGGCGGCGTGGCCTTGCTCGTCGGCGCGGCCGCGATGTCGCCCGCCACGATGTCCCCCGCCGACGCGTCGGCCCCGGGCGCCGCGGACGGCCCCTGCGGGGCGTGCGCCGCACCGGGCGCAGGCGGCACGGCCGGCCCGACCGCGGTCGGCGGCAGCCCGCTGCCCCCGTCCATCAGCGCGGTCGGCGCGTCCGCGGGCACCCCCGGCGCGTCGTCCGCGCCGGACAGCGGTGGCGCGAACACCGTCGCGGGCAGCGGCACGGACCCGCTGTCCGACGCGGCGGTCGTGTCCGCACCCGCCCAGGGCGCGGGCGCGGCCCCCGAACCACCCGCACCCGACCCGCCACCGGCCGCCGGTGCCGGGTCCGCCACGGAACGCGGAGCCGTATCGGCAGGGCGGCCACCCGACTCCTCGGCGGCCTCCGGCGCCGCGCCCGGCCCCCGCGGCGGGGCGGCCCGCCCCTGCGCCGGGGCGACGGTCGACGGCGACGCGGCGCCCGGCGCGGGCGGCTGCTCGGCCGGCGGGGGTGAGGGCGGCGGCTCCGCCGACACCTGCGGCGGCGCGGCCGGGCCGTCCCCCGGCTCGCCGCCCGGCGAACCGGCGCACGCCCCCGCGGACCCGGGCGCGGGCTCAGGCGGCGCGGACGGCGCCCGGGCGGTGCCCGTGGCACCCTGCGCCCCGGCGCGCTGGTCCGGGATGCCCAGCTTGTCCGCCGCGTCCTGCAACCACTCGGGCGGCGTCAGCAGGAACGACGTCTGATTCAGGTCGATGCGCTCGGGCGGCGGCGCATCGGTCGGCTCCGCCGCGCCCAGCGCCCCGTACTCTTCCTCGTACCTGCGGATCACCTCGCCGACGCTCAGCCCCGGCCACAGCGTCACCTCACCGCTGTCCCGCGCGATCACCAGCCGCTGCCGTCCGCCGTCGACGGCGGGCCCGCCCTCGCGGTCCTCGGCCCACGCCACGAACCCCAGGTCGAACTCCCGCACCCGCACCGCACGGTGCTGGTACGCCGGCACATCGCCGTTCACCCACTCCTCGGCGCGCTCCTGCGCCTGCGCGAACGTCACCATCGGCCGCTCACCCCTCCACCGGGACGGCGCGCGCGAAGCCGCCGTCCACCATCAGGTTCGCCACGGTCCCCAGCTCCGGCGGATTGCCCGCGAGCCGCAGCAGGAACGCGTCGAAATCCTCACCGCACGGCACGAGCAGCTGCTCCACCCGCTCCTGCACCGGCCAGCCGTCCCGGTCCCGCGCGTCGTCGTACGCGCAGAACCACACCGAACCGGCCCGCTCCCCGCGCACCTTCACCGCCAGCAGCCCGCCCTGCACGAACGCCACCCCCAGATAGTCCTTCGTGAGGTGGTCGCGCAGACACTTGTTCACGTACACCAGGTCGTTGACGGCCGCCTCGTCCCGCACCGTGAAGAACGGCTGGTCCACCAGCAGCCCCAACTCCGCGTCCAGCGCCGTCCCCACGGGCGCGCAGCCGCCCGCCGCCTTCAGGAACGCCCGGTACGCGCCCGGCAGGCGGTACCCGAGCTCCTCCTCGGCCGACGCCACCAGCTGCTCGCTCACCGCGTGCCCCGACTTCGGCAGCCGCACATGCACGGGCCGCGTCTCCTGGAGCGGCCGCGTCCCCCGCTTCTCATGGTCCACCGGCGCCGTCGCGAGGCCCCCGTGGTGCCGCAGCAGCGCCTTCACCTCCACCGGGACGAGCAGCAGCCTGCGCGTACGGGCCTCGTGGTGCCACGTCCAGCCGTGCGGCGTCGCCACCGCGTCCACCGTGTCCCACAGCTCGTGCCCCGCCGCGCTCAGCGCCGCGTTCGCCGACACGTAGTCCGTCAACCGCAGCTCGTCGACGCCGAACCCCTCGGGCGGCTCCGCGACCTCCGCGGCCGCCCGCGCATACGGTGTGAAATCCGGATAGCCCTCCCCGTCCACGCGCACACCCGCCGGGTGGCGAGCGGCCCGCACCGGGTCCGGGAAACGCACGACCTGCCCGGCGTACGCCGCGTTCGGAGGCGCGGCTTGTTGCCCGAGCCGACCTGTCGTCATGGCGGTTGCCCCCTGCTGAAGCTGGCTGTTCCGCACAGCCTAAGCGGTGGCACCGCCGCCCGGCCCTGGCCGGGCGGCCCACTCCGCGCCCACACGACCGGGCCGTGGACACCGGATCGTCACCACACCTCCACGACACTCACCAAACGTCACAACTCCGTGACCGTACGACGACGGCACGCCGCGAAGTTCGCCCCCGCTACCCGATTCCCGCCCTCATTTGGCAATCTGTTTCCCGCGAACCGGTTCCCCGCGAACCGGCTTCCCGCGAACCGGGGGACGTGAGCCCGCACACGACGCACCGCGGGCACGGGAGGGACACGGAACATTGCGCACCGCACCAACGACAGAGCCGCACGAAACACCCCGCACCCAGGACCCGCAGACCAACGGGACCCCGAGGACACCAGGGACCGCACCGCAGACTGAAGGAACCGCGGTCGCCGCACCGCAGGCCGCCGCGGCCCCGGGGACAGCGCCGCACCCCCAGGGCGACCCCCGCCTCGGCTGGCGCACCACGGAGCCCCACCTCCCGCCCCGCCAGGGCCACCGCCGCGACGGCATCCTGCCCGCGGTCGCCGCCGCGCTCTCCGTCCGCGGCGAGACCCTGACCTGCACCGCGGGCAAGGCCGACCGGCCGCCCGCCCTCCACCCCCTCGTGCAGGACTTCCTCGACACCCTCCCCACCGCCCAGCGGGAGCGCTTCACCGGACGCTGCGCCGAGGCCATCCTCCTCTCCCGCCACCTCGCCACCGCCGAGGACAACCGCTCCAAACGGGCCCGCAAGAAACCCCTCACCCCCGGCGAGGCACGCCGCTCCCTCAAACACGCCAAGGTCACCGCCCGCCGCATCCGCGAGGACGGCGACCCCCTCCACGGCACCTACCACCCGCCCTGCCGCTCCTGCACCCCCCTCCTCGCCCACTTCGGCGTCCGCCACGTCGACCCCGCGGAACAGGCCGCGACCGGCTGACCCCGCCAGGCCGCCCGCCCGGCCGTACGGAGACCCCGGCCCGTACGGACCCCGACCCGGCACGGACCCCGGCCCGTACGGCCCCTCACTCGACCGTGCGGACCCCACCCATCCGAACCCCGGCCCCGGTCCCGGCCCCCACACGCTTCGCGACCCGCGCCGCCCCCGCGACACGAACCACCCCACCGCCGGCACGACGACGACCGGCGGTCCCGACGCAGAACGGCAGACCCACCCATGCCCGACCTCTCCACCACCCGCTTCCCCGTCCCCGTCGACGCCGCGCTCCGTGAAGCCGGATGGCAGCCGGGCCGCTGGGACATCAAGCAGGCCGAGGAATGGGCCGACACCGTCAGCGCCTACATCACCCCCGCCGGCCACCGCCACCGCGTCTTCCCCGCCGCCGTCGAAGCCTGGGCAGAGTTCGGCAACCTCCGCATCGCCCCGCTCGGACCCGGCCGCCAGATCGCCCCCACCGCGCTCCGCGTCGACCCCCTCGCCGCCCTTCACCTCGCCCGCACCCTCTCCGACCTGGGCCGCTCCCTCGACACCGAGATCAGCCCGCTCGGCGAGGAAGGCGACAGGCAGGCCGTGCTCGCCATCGACCGCGAGGGCCGCGTCTACAGCGTCGACCACACCGGCGACTGGTACCTCGGCCCCGACATCGACACCGCGCTCGGCACCCTCATCACCGGCCTCGAACCCGTACGCCTCACCCCCGCGACCGGCTGACACCGGCACCGAGCGGGCCAGGGCCCGGCCCACGGCGGGGCGCCGGACCCCGGACTCCCGGTTCCCCGTACCCGGCTCAGCCCGTCTGCTGCGTGAGCAGCTCCAGCATGGCCTGCGGCGTGTTGTCCTCCGAGTCGATGTCCTGGACCATCTCGGCGCCCGCGAAGGTGACCGCCTCCTCGCAGCGCTCGAACATCGCGCGCTCGAACGCGCCCAGCGCGCCCTCCACATCCTCCGGATGGTCCGCGAGCACCCCGGCGAGCTCCGCGCCGTCCAGCATCGCCAGATTCGCGCCCTCGCCGTTCGGCGCCGCGAGGTGCGCCGCGTCCCCGACCAGCGTCACGCCGGGCACCCGGCCCCAGCGAAGCCCCGCGGGCAGGGCGTGGTGCGGACGCAGCACCGGCGGCACGTCGCCGTCCGTGATCAGCGCGAGCAGCTCGGGCGCCCACCCCGCGAACTCCCGCGCGACCCGCGCGGTCGACGCCGCGGCGTCGGAGAAGTCGATCGCCGCGAACCACTCCTGCGGCCTGGACAGCGCCGCGTACGCGTGCAGGGTGCCGCCCTTCTCCCGGTGGGCGAAGATCTCCTTGCCCGGCGACGGCGCGACCATCGACCCGCCCCCCACCACCCTCGCGGAGGCCGGGTGCCGGGTGTCCGCATCGAAGAGATACGTCTCCACGAACGTCGTCCCCACATACCCGGGCACCGCGTCCGAGACCAACGGCCGCACCCGCGACCACGCGCCGTCCGCGCCCACCAGCACATCCGCCACCACAGAGCGCCCGTCCGCGAACCGCACCTCGTGCCGCCCACCGCCCAGCGGCGTTGCGCCCGCCACCCGGCACCCCCACCGGACGGTCCCCTCCGCCAGCGAGTCGAGCAGCAGCCGCCGCAGCTCACCGCGCTGCACCTCGGGCCGCCCGCTCACCGCCTCGCCCGCCATCTCGTGCAGCACCACCCCGTCCTGCCCGACCAGCCGCACCGTCTCACCGCCCGGCACGACGATGCCGCGGAACTCGTCCAGCAGGCCCGCCGCGGCCAGGGCCACCTGCCCGTTGTCGTCGTGGATGTCGAGCATCCCTCCCTGGGCACGCGCGGTCGGCGAGGACTCAGCCTCGTACACCACGACCGGCACCCCCCTGACCTGCAGAACCCGGGCCAGCGTCAGCCCGCCGAGACCCGCGCCGATGACCGTGACCGGAGTGTCCATGACGACTCCTCGCTCTCTCGATTGCCTGGGTGGTACGGATTGCCGCGACCGCACTGTCGTCCCCGGCGGCCGCTACGGCAACGCTCCCAAGCCCCGCCGACACCCGGCCGACACCGCCCGACAAGCCGCCTACACCCCGCGCACCCGACACCCCAGAACACCCAGGCCACCGGCCCACGCCGACCGTGCCCGCGCACCTCGGCCCGCGGCCCGCACCCCCGCAGGCGACGGGCCGCACGCCCCCGGGCCCTCAGCCCCCGGCCCAAAGAACCCCGGGCCCCCAGCCCCCAGCCCCCAGCCCCCGGCCCCCAGGGCTAAGCCGACCGGGCCTCCGCCTCCGCACCCGCCGTGTCCGGCAGCACCGCCGACACCCGGAAACCGCCCGCGTCCGTCTCCCCCGACACGAACGCCCCACCCAGCGCCCTCACCCGCTCCCGCATCCCCACCAGGCCATTGCCACCGGACGGCAGCCCCGCGCCCACCGCATCCGCGGCCGAAGGGCCGTTCTCCACCTGCACCGCCACCTCCACACCCCGGTACGCGACCCGCACCACCACCTCCGCACCCGCCGCGTGCTTGTGCGCGTTCGTCAGCGCCTCCTGCACCACCCGGTACGCCGTCTGCTCCACCTCCGGCGCATACGACCGCGCCTCCCCCTGCACCACGAGCTCCACCGCCATGCCCGCGTCCCGCGACTGCCCCACCAACGGCCCGATGTCCCCGAGACACGGCCCGTCCCCCGCCGCCGCTGCCGCAGCCGCCGCAGCCGCCACACCCACCGCCGCCAGCGGCACCCCCGCCCCGGACCCGCCGCCAGAGCCGGCAGTCTCCGCCACAGGACCCCGCTCCGGCCCGCACGCCGACACCCCCGCCGCCTCCCGCGCGGCCGCCGCCTCCCCCGTACGCAGAACCCCCAGCATCTCCCGCAGCTCCGTCAACGCCTGCCGCCCCATGTCCCCCACCAGCGCCGCGTTCTTCACCGCCTTCGGCGGATCCTTCAACGCCACCGCCTGCAGCGCCGCCGCATGCACCACCATCAGACTCACCCGGTGCGCCACCACGTCGTGCATCTCCCGCGCGATCCGCGTCCGCTCCTCCGTACGCGCCCACTCGGCACGCTGCTCCGCACGGTCGGCCAGCAGCGACAACTCCTGCTCAAGGCTGTCCGCACGCTCCCGCAAGCTCTCCATCAGCCGGCGCCGCGCCCCCACATACAGCCCCAGCAGCACCGGCGGCGCCGTGAACCCCACCGAGATCAGCACCGTCAGCACCGGCACATACCACGGCTCGGAGTCGAACCCCGGACTCCCCATCTCGTGCCGCGTCCGCAGAAACGTCACGATGAACGTCGCAGCGAACGACATCCCGGAAAGCGCCGCGATGATCCGCCGCGGCGCCTCGGAGGACGCCAGCGCGTACAGCCCGAGCAGACCCAGCACGAACCCCATCTCGGCCGGCGTCACCGCCACCGAGACCAGCACCACCGCGTACGGCCACCGGCGCCGCACCAGCACCACGGCCCCCACAAGGAAGCCCAGCACCACCCCCAGCGCCCCCGGCAGCGACACGTCCCCCGCGAACCTGCCGCCCTCCGCCGCACACTCCAGAGCCGACACCAGCGCCAGCCCCACATCGAGGACGACGCCGCGCCGCCGCCCCCACCACCAGTAACCGCGGGTGGTCACTCCCGCGGTCTCCTGATACGCCCCCGTCGTGGTCATGTGTCCACCCTAAAGGCGGGCGCATCCCCTTTTCCGGTGACCGACCGGTATGCCACTCGGGCACACACTCGATCAACACGTGCACATCCGCTCGAACTGCCGAACTGATCGGCGCTCGCCACCGGAGGCCTGGAGTCCGGCAGAAGATCCCGACATGACCACCCCGAACAGCACAAGCTTCAGCGACAACCCCTTACGCGCCCGCGCCAGAGACGACCTCCGCGAACAGGCCCGCGCACTGCACAGCCAGGGCCTCACCTACGACCGGATCCAGCAGCGGCTCGGCTGCTCCAAGAGCTCCATCTCCCTCTGGGTCCGCGACCTGCCGCGGCCACCGCGGCGCGACCCCGGGGAGCAGGGCCTGCTCACCGCCCGCAAACGCTGGGACCGCGAGCTCCCGATCCGCGACGAGAAGCGGCAGCGCACCAGGGAAGCCGCGCTGGCGGAGATCGGCACGATGACCGACCGGGAGCTCTTCATGGCAGGCGTGGCGCTTTACTGGGCCGAGGGGTCCAAGGACACGGCCTACGCCCGTCGGGAACGAGCCGTCTTCATCAACAGCGACCCCGGCGTCATCACCGTCCACCTCGCCTGGCTGGACCTGTTGGGCATCGAGCGGGACCTGCTCAGGTTCCGCCTCCCCATGCACGAGACGGCGGACGTACCGGGCGCCGAGTGCTACTGGGCCGAGCTCACGCGCATGGACCGGTCACAGTTTCAGCGAGCCACGCTGAACGAGCCACGCTCAAGAAGCACAACCCGAGGACACTCCGGAAGAACTCGGGGGGAAGCCTGTCGAGGGTGCCTGATCATCGCCGTGCAGCAGAGCGCGGACCTATACCGTCGCATCGAAGGCTGGTGGTGCGGCATAGTTAGGGACGCCGCCGAGACGGGCTGACCAGATGTCCGTTTTTGCGGCTTGAACCATCCCCTGTGGTGTAATAGGCAACACGGGTTACTTTGGATAACTTGTTCCAGGTTCGAGTCCTGGCAGGGGAGCCTCCACCTACGGGCCCCGACCGCTGGCGCGGTCGGGGCCCGAGGCCGTTTGCGGGGCGGGTGCGCCCGCTAAGCTGCCCACGTCCCACCATCTGAACAGTCGAAAGGTGCACCGTGAGCGCCAATCGCCCGGCCGCCGTCGTCGTCCTCGCCGCGGGGGAAGGCACACGTATGAAGTCGAGGACGCCGAAGGTCCTGCACGAGGTCTGCGGGCGGTCGCTCGTGGGGCATGTGGTGGCGGCCTCGCGCGCGCTGGAGCCGCGGGAGCTGGTCGTGGTCGTGGGACATGCGCGCGAGCAGGTGGAGGAGCACCTGGCGGGCGCGTACGGCGGGGTGCGTACGGCGTTCCAGGCGGAGCAGAACGGCACGGGGCACGCGGTGCGTACGGCGCTCGCCGAGCTGGGTTCCGTGCCGGACGGGACGGTGGTGGTGCTCGCAGGCGACACGCCGCTGCTGACGGCGGAGACGCTGGGCGCGCTGGTGGCGGGGCACGAGGCGGAGGGGAACGCGGTCACGGTACTGACGGCCGAGGTGCCGGACGCGTCGGGGTACGGCCGGATCGTGCGGGACGCGGCGAGCGGCGCGGTGACGGCGATCGTGGAGCACAAGGACGCGAGTGAGGGTCAGCGGGCGATCCGGGAGATCAACTCGGGGGTGTTCGCATTCGACGGGAAGCTGTTGGGTGACGCGCTGGGGAAGGTGCGGACGGACAACAGCCAGGGTGAGGAGTATCTGACGGATGTGCTCGGGATCCTGCGGGAGGCGGGGCACCGGGTGGGCGCTTCGGTGGCGGGGGACTTCCGGGAGATCGTGGGGATCAACAATCGGGTGCAGTTGGCGGAGGCGCGGGGGCTGTTGAACCGGCGGCTGCTTGAGCGGGCGATGCTGGCGGGGGTGACGGTGGTGGATCCGGCGTCGGTGCAGGTGGGTGTGGACGTGGAGTTCGGGGTGGATGTGGTGGTGCATCCGAATACGCAGTTGTCGGGTGCGACGCGGCTGGCGGACGGTGCGGAGGTGGGTCCGAATTCGCGGTTGCACGACACGGTGGTGGGTGTGGACGCGCGGGTGGACAACACGGTGGCGGACGGCGCGGTGGTGGGGGACGAGGCGCAGGTGGGTCCGTTCGCGTATTTGCGGCCGGGTACGCGGTTGGGGGTGCGTGCGAAGGCGGGTACGTATGTGGAGATGAAGAACGCGTCGGTGGGTGAGGGTACGAAGGTTCCGCATCTGTCGTATGTGGGGGACGCGACGATCGGCGATTTCACGAACATCGGGGCGGCGAGTGTGTTTGTGAACTATGACGGGGTGCGGAAGTACCACACGACGATCGGGTCGCACTGCCGGACGGGGTCGGACAATATGTTTGTGGCGCCGGTCACGGTGGGGGACGGTGTCTACACGGCGGCGGGTTCGGTGATCACGAAGGATGTGCCGGCGGGTTCGCTGGCCGTGGCGCGGGGCCAGCAGCGGAATATCGAGGGGTGGGTGGCGCGGAAGCGGCCGGGTTCCGCGGCGGCGCGGGCGGCGGAGGCGGCGGGCGACGGGTCGGCGAACGGCGGCTGAAGCGGGGCTGGCCAGTACCCGGCCGCTCGCTCTCGCGTACGGTATATCTGCACGATTCGGCTGGCTCGCAGGTACCGGTCCCGGTACGTCGGGTCCAGCAGCATCCGACACGTCTGAGGAGTCTGTGCTGTGACCGGGATCAAGACGACCGGCGAGAAGAAGCTGATGTTCTTTACCGGCCGCGCCCACCCCGAGCTGGCCGAGGAGGTCGCGCACCAGTTGGGTGTCGGGATCGTCCCCACGAAGGCGTTCGATTTCGCGAACGGCGAGATCTATGTGCGCTACCAGGAGTCGGCGCGTGGGGCGGACTGTTTCCTGATCCAGAGCCATACGGCTCCGATCAATAAGTGGATCATGGAAACGCTGATCATGATCGATGCGTTGAAGCGGGCCTCGGCTCGTTCCATCACGGTGATCATGCCGTTCTACGGGTATGCGCGGCAGGACAAGAAGCACCGCGGGCGTGAGCCGATTTCGGCGCGGCTGATCGCGGATCTGCTGAAGACGGCGGGTGCGCACCGGATCCTCACGGTGGATCTGCACACGGATCAGATCCAGGGGTTCTTCGACGGTCCCGTGGATCACTTGTTCGCGCTGCCGGTGCTCGCGGACTACGTGGGCGAGAAGGTGGACCGGTCGAAGCTGACGGTGGTGTCGCCGGACGCGGGTCGGGTGCGGGTGGCGGACCGGTGGTGTGACCGGCTGGGTGCGCCGTTGGCGATCGTGCACAAGAGGCGTGACAAGGATGTCGCGAATCAGGTGACGGTGCACGAGGTGGTCGGTGATGTGGAGGGCCGGGTGTGTGTCCTGGTCGACGACATGATCGACACGGCGGGGACGATCTGTGCGGCGGCGGACGCGTTGTTCGCGCACGGTGCGGCGGATGTGATCGTGACGGCGACGCACGGTGTGCTGTCGGGTCCTGCGGCTGATCGCTTGAAGAATTCGAGGGTGAGCGAGTTCGTGCTGACGAACACGCTGCCGACGGCGGCTTCGCTGGATCTGGACAAGATCACGGTGTTGTCGATCGCGCCGACGATCGCGCGTGCGGTGCGTGAGGTGTTCGAGGACGGTTCGGTGACGAGCCTCTTCGACGACGAGGCCTGAGGGCTGGACGGGGCCTGCGGGCTGCCGGCCGGGGCGCGTCGGCGTGCGTGGGGCCGCTGTCGGGGGCGTAACGCTTCTGCACGGCGGGTCCCGGGCGCCGGGGCCCGGTGATCGATTTCTGGGCGGCCTCCCTGGCCGGGTAGACTCGTGAAGTCGCTCGGCGAGGGAGGCCGTACGTACGCGTACGGCGGTCCGTTATCGACGCGCGCTCCTTGTAGCAGGCCCGTTCGTGGCCGGGTGACGCCGACGACATCCATCCGTCACCGATTACGAGGAGCCGCCGTCATGGCCGAGCTGAAGATCGCTTCCGAGACCCGTACCGAGTTCGGCAAGGGCGCTGCCCGCCGTATCCGCCGCGTCGGCAAGGTGCCCGGTGTGATCTACGGGCACGGTGCCGACCCGGTCCACGTGACCCTGCCGGGCCACGACCTGATGATGGCGCTGAAGACGGCGAACGTCCTGCTGAGCCTGGACATCGACGGCCGCAACGAGCTGGTGATCCCGAAGGCCGTGCAGCGCGACCCGCTGAAGGGTTTCATCGAGCACGTGGACCTGCTGGCGGTCACGCGCGGCGAGAAGGTCACCGTCGAGATCAACATCCTGACCGAGGGCGAGCTCGCGCCGGGCCAGAACCTGCTGGAGCACGTGCTGAACACGCTGTCGGTGGAGACCGAGGCGACGCACATCCCCGAGTCGGTGACGGTGTCCGTCGAGGGCCTCGCGTCCGGGGACTCGGTGCTGGCGAAGGACATCACGCTGCCGTCCGGCACGACGCTGGTGACGGACGAGGAGGCGGTGGTCCTCCAGGTGCTGGCGGCGCAGGCGGAGGAGCCGTCCGAGGAGGGCGCGGAGGGCGCCGAGGAGTCCGCGGAGGCCTGAGTTCCGTACGGTGCGGGGCGGGTGGACCCGGTGGTCCGCCCGCCCCTTCGCTGTGTCGTGGCGGGTGCTGGTTCACTGTCCGTACGTTCCGTACGGCGAGTTGCGAGGGTTGTAGACGATGACGACGGATGGTTCCGCACCCTGGCTGGTGGTGGGGCTCGGGAATCCGGGCCCTGGGTACGCGGCCAACCGCCACAACGTGGGGTTCATGGTGGCGGACCTGCTCGCGGCCCGGATGGGCGGTTCGTTCAAGCGGGCGGGGAAGGCTCAGGCGCAGGTGGTGGAGGGGCGTCTTGGACCGATGGGCCCTGGGAGCCGGCGGGTGGTGCTGGCAAAGCCGATGTCGTTCATGAACCTGTCGGGTGGGCCCGTGGTGGCGCTGCGGGACTTCTACAAGGTGGACACGGCGCATGTCGTGGCGGTGCACGACGAGTTGGACATCGATTTCGGGACGTTGCGGCTGAAGCTGGGGGGCGGGGACAACGGCCACAACGGGCTGAAGTCGATGACGAAGGCGATGGGCCCCGACTACCACCGGGTGCGGTTCGGTATCGGGCGGCCGCCGGGGCGGATGCAGGTGGCGGACTTCGTGCTGAGGGACTTCTCGTCGGTGGAGCGCAAGGAGCTGGACTACCTCGTGGACCGTGCGGCGGACGCGGTGGAGGCGCTGGTGACGGAGGGGCTTGAGCGGGCGCAGGGGGCGTACAACTCGTAGGGGGCGCGGGAGCGGTGGCCCGCGGGCCGCGCGGCGGGCGGTGGCGCGATGGCGGTTTGACGGAGAGCTGTGCCATGGCCAAGGATCCGGCCATGCCCGCAGAGTCTTCCCGCGCCTCCGGTTCGCGTTCCGCCCTCTCGGCCGGCAGGTCGGTGCTGATGGCGCTGGTCGCGCTGCTGCTGCTGGTGGGCGGTGGATACGCGTCGTGGGGTGACGCGCAGCAGGTGCTGCTGGGGAAGGGGCGGGTGCACGGGGAGTTCGCGGTGACGGCGTGCGGGGACGCGACGTGCGCGGGGTCGTTCGACCCGGAGGGGCCCGAGGGGCCGCGGTCGGACATGACGGTCAGGGCGTCGGTGGCGGTGCGCAAGGGCGAACGGTTCCCGGCGGTGGTGAAGCCGGGGACGCACGAGGTGGTGCGGGCCGGCGCGGCGGGCTCTCTGCACGCGTGGGTGCCGCTGGGCGGCGGGCTGCTGCTCGCGGGTCTGGTGATCGCGGGCGGGATGCGCCGCGGGCGGCTGGGTCTCGTGGTCGCGGCGCTGGGGGCCGCGCAGCTGTTCGCGACGTTCCTGCTGCTGTAGTCACGGTCCGGGCGGCCGGAAGACCGCGGGGCGGGCGCCGGAAACCGCGGGCGGGCGGCCGGGACGCGGCGGACCGGCGCCGGAAGACCGCGGGCCGGGCCGGGGGGGCGAGCCGGGCACCCGGGGGCTGCGGGCCTGGCCCGGGAATGCCGTACGGCCGCGCGGAGGGGTTCCGTGCGGCCGTACCGTGTGCGGTGGTGGGGCGTGGCGTGTCAGCCGGTGTTGCGCAGGCCGGCGGCGACGCCGTTGACGGTCAGGAGCAGGGCCCTGGCGAGCAGCGGGTCGGGGGCCTCCTCGGCCTCGGCCGCCTTGCGCTGGCGGGCGAGGAGGGCGACCTGGAGGTAGGAGATCGGGTCCAGGTAGGCGTCGCGGATGGCGAACGTCTGCTGGAGCGCGGGGTTGGAGTCGAGGAGCTTCTCGCCGCCGGTGATGCGCAGGACCTCCTGGACGGTGAGGGCGTGTTCGGCCTCGATGTCCGCGAAGACGTGCCTGAGGTTGTCGGGCACGAGGGTGTCGACGTAGTGGCGGGCGATCCGCAGGTCCGTCTTGGCGAGGGTCATCTCGACGTTGGAGATGAAGTTGCGGAAGAAGTGCCAGTGTTCGTGCATCTCGTCGAGGACCGAGTCGAGTCCGGCCTCGCGCAGCGCCTTGAGGCCGGAGCCGACGCCGAACCAGCCGGGGACGATCTGGCGTGACTGGGTCCAGCCGAAGACCCAGGGGATGGCGCGCAGTCCGTCGAGTCCCGCGCCGGAGTCGGGGCGGCGGGAGGGCCGGGAGCCGAGGTGGAGGTCGGCGAGCTGGTCGACGGGGGTGGAGGCGAAGAAGTACGCGGGCAGGTCGGGGTCCTCGACGAGCCTGCGGTAGGCGGCGTGCGCGGCGTCGGAGACGGTGTCCATGGCCGCGTCCCAGCGGGCGAGTGCCTCACTGGACTGGCGGGGCGCCGTGTGCAGGGCGGACGCCTGGAGGGTGGCGGCGACGGTCAGTTCGATGTTCTCGCGGGCGAGCGAGGGGATGAGGTACTTGTCGGAGATGACCTCGCCCTGCTCGGTCACCTTGATCTCGCCCTCCAGGGTGCCCCAGGGCTGGGAGAGGATGGCGTCGTGGGAGGGGCCGCCGCCGCGGCCGACGGTGCCGCCGCGGCCGTGGAAGAGGCGGAGCCGTACGCCGTGCCGGTGGGCGACGTCGCGCAGCCGGCGCTGGGCGCGGTGGATCTCCCACTGGGAGGTGGTGATGCCGCCGAACTTGGACGAGTCGGAGTACCCGAGCATGACCTCCTGGACCTCGCCGCGCAGGGAGACGAGGCGGCGGTAGGAGGGGTCGGAGAGCATGTCGTCGAGGATGACGTCGGCGGCGCGCAGCTCGTCGGTGGTTTCGAGGAGCGGCACGATGCCGATCTTGGCCCAGCCGCCGTGGAGGTCGAGGAGGCCGGCCTCGCGGGCGAGGATCGCGGCGGCGAACACGTCGTCCGCGCCCTGGCACATGGAGATGATGTAGGACTCGATGACTTCGGGCCCGAAGCGTTCGAAGGCCTGCTTGACGGTCTGGAAGACGCCGAGGGTCTTGGCGCCCGCCTCGTCGAGGGGGGCGGGGCGGGGTGCGAGGGGGCGGCGGGAGCGCAGCTCCTTGGCGAGGAGCTTCTGCCGGTTCTCGCGGGGCATGTCGGCGTAGCGCCAGGACTCCTCGCCGAGCCGGTCGAACAGCTGGCCGAGCGCGTGGTGGTGGGCGTCGGCGTGCTCGCGCACGTCCATGGTGGCGAGCTGGAGGCCGAACGCGGCCAGGGTGCGGATGGTGCGGTCGAGGCGGCCGTCGGCGAAGAGGCCGCCGCGGTACTCGCGCAGGGAGGTCTGGATGAGCGTGAGGTCCGTGAGGAGTTCGGCGGTGCCGAGGTAGTCGCGGCCCGGCTCGTGCGGGATGTTGCGGGCGAGGCGCTCGCGGGTGTTGACGAGCTTCTGGCGGATGCAGGTGGCCTTGAGCCGGTAGGGCTCCTCGGCGTTGAGCCGCTTGTAGCGGGGGCTGATCTCCGGGAGGCGCTGGAGGTCGGTGGCGAGGGAGTCGAGGAGTTCCTCGGTGGCGCCGGTGTAGCGGATGGAGTTGGAGAGCTGCCCCCGCAGGGTGTCGATCATTTCCAGCGCGTCGGTGATGCCGTGTTCGTGCTGGAGGATGAGGACTTCGCGGGTGACGTCGGGGGTGACGTTGGGGTTGCCGTCGCGGTCGCCGCCGATCCAGGTGCCGAAGGTGAGGGGGCGGGTGCCGGGGGGCAGTTCGACGCCGACACGCTCCAGTTCGGCGGTGAGGTCTTCGAGGACGTCGCCGACGGCGTTGGCGTGGAGTTCGTCGAGGTAGTAGATGGCGTTGCGGGCCTCGTCGGCGGGCTCGGGCCGTACGACGCGGAGTTCGTCGGTCTGCCAGATCAGGTCGATGGACTCGGCGAGCCTGAGGTCGTGGCGGCGCCGGTCGGAGGGGTTGACCGGGGTTTCGAGGAGTTCCGCGATGCGGCGGAGCTTGTTGAGGACGGAGCGGCGGGCGGCCTCGGTGGGGTGCGCGGTGAAGACGGGCCGGACGTTGAGGTTGCGTACGGTCGCGCGCAGGTGGTCGGGGTCGGCGTCCTTGAGCCGGTCGGCGGTGCGGGCGAGGAGCCCGCCCTCGGCGGCGCGGCGCTCGCGCAGCTCGCGGCCGCGGTGGACCTGTTCCGAGACGTTCGCCAGGTGGAAGTAGGTGGAGAACGCGCGGACCAGCTTCGCCGCGGTGTTGAGGTCGGTCTCGCCGAGGAGGGCGGCGGCGGCCTCGCCGTCCTCGCGGGTCAGGTGGCGGACTCGCTCGACGAGGTCGAGGAGGTCCCGCCCTTCCTGCCGTACGAGCGTCTCGCCCAGCAGGTCGCCGAGGCGGCGGATGTCGGCGCGCAGTTCCGCGCTCGCGGCCGCGCCGGCGGAGCCGGCGGGGGCGTCCGTGGCCTGGGCCGGCTGGCTCGTGGTCTGGTCGGCACTGCTCACAGGTGCGGCTCCTTGCAGTGTTTGAGCACGTCTGGAGTGTTCTGGACGCTTCCGGAGACTTCCGACCGCCTGCCGGTCGTCGCTGGGCAGCCGGTCGTGCGGACCACGCTGTCCGACGGGGTCAAGGATAGGTGCCCTTCGTCCGACGTTATCCACAGGCCTCTTGTCGCGACAGGGGGCGCTGCGATACTTACGATGCCGTAGGTTACGGAGCCGTATCCGGGCAACTGCCGCATTCCTCACCACAGGGGATCCCCCATGACCACAAGCCCCGACGTGATCGAAGACGCGTCCCCCCGACCCGCGCCGTCCGACGGCGCCCCACTCCCCGCCGCGACGCTCGGCGGCGAACAGAAGCGCTCCATCGAGCAGATCGCACTGCTCCTCTTCATCTTCGTGCCGTTCGTGGCGCTCGTCGCCGCGGTTCCGCTGGCCTGGCGGTGGGGCGGCATCAGCTGGCTCGACCTCGGCCTGATGGTCGTCATGTACTACATCGGGTGCCACGGCATCACGATCGGTTTCCACCGCTATTTCACGCACGGCGCCTTCAAGGCGAAGCGGCCGCTGCGGATCGTGCTCGCGGTGATGGGCTCGATGGCGGTCGAGGGGCCGCTGGTGCGGTGGGTGGCCGACCACCGCAAGCACCACAGGTTCTCCGACGCGGAGGGCGACCCGCACTCGCCGTGGCGCTTCGGCGAGACGCTGCCCGCGCTGATGAAGGGCCTGTGGTGGGCACACATCGGCTGGCTGTTCGACGAGGAGCAGACCCCGCAGCAGAAGTACGCGCCCGATCTGCTCAAGGACTCGGCCGTCCGCGCGGTGTCGAAGCAGTTCGCGCTGTGGACGGTGGTGTCGCTGCTGGTGCCGCCGCTGGTGGGCGGCCTCGCCACCTGGTCGTGGACGGGCGCGTTCACGGCGTTCTTCTGGGGGTCGCTGGTCCGGGTGGCGCTGCTGCACCACGTCACGTGGTCGATCAACTCGATCTGCCACGCCGTGGGCAAGCGCCCGTTCACGTCGCGTGACCGCAGTGGGAACGTGTGGTGGCTCGCGGTGCTCTCGTGCGGTGAGTCCTGGCACAACCTGCACCACGCGGACCCGACGTGCGCGCGGCACGGGGTGCTGCGCGGGCAGCTGGATTCGAGCGCGCGGCTGATCCGCTGGTTCGAGCGGTTCGGCTGGGCGCACGACGTGCGCTGGCCGAGCGCGGCGCGGCTGGACTCGAAGCGGGCGGCGGCCACGCCGACGAACGCGGCCTGAGTCGGCGCCGGGGGGTGGGCGCCTCGACGCCCGGTCGGCGCTCGGGCCGATGGGGCATGATGGCGCCCGTGGCGACCGACACGAGTTCGAGCAGCGCGAGCGGCAGCGGCAAGGCCGGCCGCCCCACCCAGGGCAGGCGTGCGCGCCGGGTCCGGATGACCGGGGCGGAGCGCCGCGAGCAGCTGCTCGACATCGGCCGCACGGCGTTCGCGGAGAAGGGCTTCGAGAGCACCTCGGTGGAGGAGATCGCGGCGAAGGCCGGGGTCTCCAAGCCGGTGGTGTACGAGCACTTCGGCGGCAAGGAGGGGCTGTACGCGGTCGTGGTGGACCGCGAGATGCGCCAGCTGCTCGACATGGTCACGGGGGCGCTGACCGCGGGGCACCCGAGGGAACTCCTCGAACAGGCGGCGTTCGCGCTGCTCGACTACATCGAGATGTACACGGACGGCTTCCGCATCCTGGTCCGGGACTCGCCCGTCGCGCAGTCGACGGGCACGTTCGCCTCGCTGATCAGCGACATCGCCACCCAGGTCGAGGACATCCTCGGCCTGGAGTTCAAGGCGCGCGGCTTCGACCCCAAGCTGGCCCCGCTGTACGCGCAGGCGCTGGTCGGCATGGTCGCGCTGACCGGCCAGTGGTGGGTGGACGCCCGGCGTCCGAAGAAGTCCGAGGTGGCCGCCCATCTGGTGAACCTCGCCTGGCACGGCCTTGGCAACCTGGAGGCGAAGCCCCGGATGATAGGCCACAGGAAGGTCTGACCCCCCGCCGGTTCCGCTCGGTGGCGGGCCGCCGAGACCGTCCGCATACGCAGGGGGCACATGCGGAGCGCGCGGCGCGGGGGCACACGCACCGGTCGCACCGTGCGGTTCTACGTCACTCGTCGTGAGGACGGTGACGGCCACGGGCGGTTGCGGCGGGATGCGAGGCACCAGCGTCCCGTCCACGGGAGGAACCATGACCGCCGAGCCCGTGCAGGACGAGGCACGCAACCGGCCCGGCCGCCGAGGACGACGCGCCTCACCGGCCCCGGCCCCCGCAGGACGGCTAGACCGTGGACGACCTGTTCACACTTCCGGATCTCCCGCCGCACACCGAGCCGATCGACGGGAGCCTGATGTTCGTGAGTCCGCAGCGCCGTTTTCCCGCCCGCGTGATTGATGTGCTGGTCACGGCTCTGCGGAGCACTCCGGCATCGACCGCCAGCCGGTCGTGCACGTCTACGAGCTCGACGTGCACGACCGGCGCGTACGGACTGACCGGCACCCACCACGACCGGCTCAAGGTCACCGTGCCGTTCGACATCGACATCGACATCTCCCCGGCGGCCCCGCCGGGCGCTGTGAGACGGCCGCGGCAGGGGGCTCAGGCCGGGCGGCGGGCGACGGCGAAGAGGCGGCGGAAGGGGAAGACCGTGCCGTGCGGGGTGGGCGGGTACGCCTTCCGCAGGGCCGCGCGGTACTCGTCGGTGAAGGCGGCAGCGGCGGCCCCGTCGTCGCCGCAGGAGCCCAGCTCCGTGAGGACGGGCCGCAGCGCGGTGCCCTTCACCCAGTCGAGTACGGGGTCCTCGCCGGTGAGCACCTGGAGGTAGGTGGTCTCCCAGACGTCGGCCTCGCAGCCCAGGTCGAGCAGGACCGTGAGGTACTCCTCGGGTTCGAGCACGGGCGCGAACCGCAGCCGCCCTTCGAGGCGGGAGCGCCAGCGCGGGGAGGCGCACAGCTCCGCGAGGATGGTGTGGCTCGGCGCGGTGAAGTTGCCGGGGACCTGGAAGGCGAAGGTCCCGCCCGGGGCGAGTCCGTCGAGCCAGGCGGGGAAGGACGTGACGTGGTCGGGCACCCACTGGAGGGCCGCGTTGGAGACGATCAGGCCGTAGGGCCTGTCCGGCGCCCAGGTCGCGGCGTCGGCCTCGCGGAACTCCAGGCTGCCGCCGCCCGGCGTCGGGCCCTCGTACGCGGCGCGTGCGCGGTCCAGCATGGGCTGCGAGGTGTCGAAGCCGGTGACGCGGGCCGCGGGCCAGCGGTCGGCAAGGAGCGCCGTCACGTTGCCTGGGCCGCAGCCGATGTCCGCGACGTGGAGCTCACCGTCCGGGGCCGGGGGGTCCTGGACGCGGGCGAGGAGGTCGAGGAAGGGGCGGGCGCGGTGGTCGGCGTGCCGCAGGTACTGCGCGGGGTCCCAGGAGGGCTTCCCCGGCGCGGAGGCGGACTGAGCGGACATGCGGGGGCCTTTCGAACACGGCGGGCCGGCGGGCCGCGGTGCGCGGCCTGGGCGTGGCACCAGACTGCACCCCGAATATCTTGACGTCAAGAGACTTCATGTCGAGGGACCAACTACACTGATCGCATGGAGGACGAGGTCGATCGACTGGTCGCGGCATGGCGCCGAGAGCGCCCCGACCTCGACGTGGAACCGCTCGAAGTGCTCAGCCGCGTCTCCCGCCTGGCCCGCCACCTCGACCGCGCCAGGCGGCTCGCGTTCACCGAGCACAGCCTGGAGCCGTGGGAGTTCGACGTGCTGACCTCGCTGCGGCGGGCGGGCGCGCCGTACCAGCTCTCCCCCGGCCAGCTGCTCACCCAGACCCTGGTCACCTCGGGCACCATGACCAACCGCATCGACAGGCTCGCGAAGAAGAGCCTGGTCGAGCGGCTGCCCGACCCGAGCGACCGGCGCGGGGTCCTGGTCCGCCTCACCCCGGAGGGGCAGGATCGCGCGGACCAGGCCCTCGCGGGACTGCTCGACCAGGAGCGCGCACTCCTGTCCGAGCTGTCCCGCGCCCAGCGTGCTGAACTGGCCGGGCTGCTACGCCAGTTGACCGCCCCGTTCGACAACGTCCCCGGCGTCGGCTAGCTCCGCGGGCCCCACTCCGGCCCGGCGCGCCAGCGCCACCGCGGCCAGGGTGGAGTGCACGCCGAGCTTCCCGAGGACGTTCTGCATGTGCGTGCGCACGGTGTGCGGCGAGAGGTACAGCCGCTCGGCGACGGCCTTGCGGCCGAGCCCCGCGACCATGCACCGCAGCACCTCGCGCTCGCGCGGGGTCAGCGACTCGACAAGGCGCTCGCTCTCCGTGCGGTGCTTGCGCGCCGCCGTCAGCTCCCGCAGGACGCCGGTGAGCAGTGCCGGCGGCAGATGGGTCTCGTCGCGCAGGACGCCCCTGATCACGGCGAGCAGCCGCTGCAGGGAGCAGTCCTTCGCGACCCACCCGAAGGCGCCCGCCTGGAGCGCGAGCGCCGCGCGGCGCGGGTCGTCGCGCTCGGCGAGCACGATCGTGCGGACGGCGGGATGGCTGCTGCGGACGCCCGCGACGAGCGAGAGCCCGTCCACGAACACCAGCGCGCCGCCGGGTTCGGGCGCCGGGTCCCGCCCGGGTCCTGAGCCGATGCCGGGTCCGGTCGCGGCCCCGGACCTCGTCCCGACCCCGACTGCGACTCCTGCTCCTGCTCCTGCTCCTGCTCCTGCTCCTGCGGGAACGCCGGCGGACGCGGTCGCGGAGACGCCCGGCGCACCTGAAGCGCCGGCCGTGCCCCGTACCCGTACGCCCGCGGTGGGCCCCTGGCCCGGCCGGCCAGCGCCGGTGACCGTGCGGCCGGCGGCCGCGGCGGCCGAGCCGAGGTCGGCGTCGACCAGCATCACGTCGAAGCGGCGGCCGTCCGAGGCCGCCCGTTCGAGGCAGCGCAGCGCGGCCGGGCCGCTGCCCGCCGCCGCCACTTCCACATCGGGCTCGGCCGCCAGCGCGGCGGCGAGCGATTCGGCAAAGATCCTGTGGTCGTCGACCACCAGGACCCGGGTTCTTACCACGTGAGGACACCCCCATAAGGCGGGGAGCGGAGCCGGCGGGGCGCGGCGCCCGGCGCGTGGTGCTGGGCGGTGCCCGGTCCGGACGACATTGTCCGGGGCCGCCGGACCCCGCCCCGGGCGCATCGCCCGACCGGCTCCACCCCAGTTCAGCACCGGCCCCCACCGGCGCTGAGGATCAGGGTACGGGTGAGGGCCCCAAGCGGAAGGGAAAACGCAGAACTGGCAGGCGCCTGTGCCTACTGTGGGGCGCATGTTCCGGTGGGAGACAGGAGTGGACAGGGAGCGGCACGCGCTGCTGGGCCAGCGGCTGCGGGACACCAACACGCGGCGGTCCCCGACGCTGCGGGCCCTGCGCGGCACCCCGGCGGAGGACGAGGTCCCGCTGCACGTGTGGCTGATGGAGGAGGGGACCGGGCTGCTCGCGGGCGGCCTCGCGGGCCGCACCTGGGCGCGCTGGCTCCATGTGGACCTGCTGTGGGTCGAGGAGCGCCACCGCGGGGGCAGGCTCGGCTCGCGCCTGCTCGCGGAGGCGGAGCGGATTGCGCGTGAGGAGCGCGGCTGCGCCCGCTGCCGCCTGGAGACCTGGGACTTCCAGGCGCCGGGCTTCTACGTGGAGCAGGGCTACGAGGTGGTGGCGGAGATCGAGGACTACCCGCCGGGCGTCACGGAGTACACCCTGGTCAAGCGACTGACGGCGTGAGCGGGCCGCGGTGCCGCGGGAGACGCCCGTACCCCGCGGCGCCGCGGAGTACGGGCGCGGCCGGACGCGCCGGCGACGAACAGCGGACGGGCCGGGCGCCCGGCTGGGGCGCGGCGGAGCGGCCGGGGGGCGGGCGGTCGTGACTGGCTTTGTTGGATCGTGAGCGGATTCAGCGGCGGTTTCTGGGGAGTCTCTTGACGGTAACCCCTTTCCATGGTTTCTATATGTGCGATTATGTTTGTATGTGTTGCGCACCAGGCCGGCGTCCGCGCCGACGGGAGAGACCATGAAGAAGACGGTGACCACGCTCGCCGACGGCCGTGAGCTGATCTACTACGACCGTCGCGACGACGTCGTGCGCGACGCGGCGGACGAACGGCCGCTGGGCCGGGTCGCCACCTCCTCAGAGGTGCGCCGCGACGCCCTGCTCGGCGACAGCGTCGCCATCGCCTCGCACCGCCAGGACCGCACCTACCACCCGCCCGCCGACGCGTGCCCCCTCGACCCGTCGCGCGACGGGCGGCTCACCGAGATCCCGGACAGCGACTACGACGTCGTCGTCTTCGAGAACCGCTTCCCCTCGCTCTCCGGCTCCTTCGGCCGCTGCGAGGTCGTCTGCTTCACCTCGGACCACGACGCCTCGTTCGCCGACCTCGACGAGGAGCAGGCCGCGCTCGTCCTCGACGTGTGGACGGACCGCACCGCGGAACTCGCCGAACTCCCCCAGGTCGAGCAGGTCTTCCCGTTCGAGAACCGCGGCGCCGAGATCGGCGTCACCCTCGCCCACCCGCACGGGCAGATCTACGCCTACCCCTTCGTCACCCCGCGCAGCGCCCAGATGCTGCGCTCGGCCGCCGAGCACCGGGCCGCCACCGGACGCAACCTCTTCGAGGACGTCGTGGCGCGCGAGCGCGCCGACGCCGAGCGGGTCGTGCTGGAGACCGCGCACTGGATCGCCTACGTGCCGTACGCGGCGCACTGGCCCTACGAGGTGCACCTCCACCCGGCCCGCCGCACCGCCGACCTGCGGGGCCTCGACGACGGCGCGCGCGCCGAGTTCCCCGGCGTCTACCTGGAGCTGCTGCGCCGCTTCGACCGGATCTTCGGACCTGGCCAGCCCCCCACCCCGTACATCTCCGCCTGGCACCAGGCGCCGCTGCGCGCGGCGGGCCGCGAGGAGTTCGCGCTGCACCTGGAGCTTTTCACCATCCGCCGCACGTTGGGCAAGCTGAAGTACCTCGCCGGCTCCGAGTCCGGCATGGGCGTGTTCATCAACGACGTGCCGCCGGAGGCCGCGGCGGCGCGACTGCGAGAGGTAGCGAGCCAGTGAGTAGCAAGAAGTACCTGGTCACGGGCGGTGCGGGCTATGTGGGCAGCGTCGTGGCGACGCATCTGCTCGAAGCCGGGCACCGGGTCACCGTGCTGGACGACCTGTCCACCGGCTTCCGCGCGGGCGTCCCCGAGGGCGCCGACTTCGTCGAGGGCCGTGTCCAGGACGCGGCGAGGTGGCTGGACGGCTCGTACGACGCGGTGCTGCACTTCGCGGCCTCCTCGCAGGTCGGCGAGTCCGTGGTGAAGCCGGAGAAGTACTGGGAGAACAACGTCGGCGGCTCGATGGCGCTGCTCGCCGCGATGCGCGCGGCCGGCGTGCGCACGCTGGTGTTCTCGTCCACGGCCGCGACGTACGGCGAGCCCGCCACCACGCCCATCACGGAGAGTGATCCGACCGCGCCCACCAACCCGTACGGGGCGACGAAGCTCGCCGTCGACCACATGATCGCGAGCGAGTGCGCGGCCCACGGCCTCGCCGCCGTCTCGCTGCGCTACTTCAACGTCGCGGGCGCGTACGGCGCGGCGGGCGAGCGGCACGACCCCGAGTCGCACCTGATCCCGCTGGTCCTCCAAGTGGCCCTGGGCAGGCGGGAGTCGATCTCGGTGTACGGGGACGACTACCCGACGCCCGACGGCACCTGCGTGCGCGACTACATCCATGTGGCGGACCTCGCCGAGGCACATCTCGCGGCGCTCGGCGCGGCCACCTCCGGCGAGCACCTGGTGTGCAACCTCGGCAACGGCAACGGCTTCTCCGTGCGCGAGGTCATCGACACCGTGCGCAAGGTCACCGGGCACCCGGTGCCCGAGGTGACGGCGGCCAGGCGGGACGGCGACCCCGCGGTGCTCGTGGCCTCCGCGCGCGCCGCGCGCGAGCGGCTCGGCTGGACGCCGCGCCGCCCCGACCTCGCCGGGATCGTCGAGGACGCCTGGGACTTCGCACGGAGGAACGCGTGAGCGGGACGGCCGCGGCCACGGCCGACGGGTTCGAGGAGCTGTACGGGGCGGCGCCCGAGGGCGTGTGGGCCGCGCCGGGCCGGGTGAACCTGATAGGCGAGTACACCGACTTCAACGACGGCTTCGTGATGCCGCTCGCGCTGCCGCACACCACCCTCGCCGCGGTCTCCCGGCGCACGGACGGAGTGCTGCGGCTGCACTCGGCGGACTCCCCGCAGGGCGTGGTGCGGCTGGACGCCGCGTCCCTCGCGCCCCGTTCGGGCGCGGGCGGCTGGGCGGCCTATCCTGCGGGCGTCGTCTGGGCCCTGCGGGAGGCCGGGCACGAGCTCGGGGGCGCCGACATCCATGTCACGTCGACGGTGCCCACGGGCGCGGGCCTCTCCTCGTCCGCCGCCCTCGAGGTGGCCACCGCGGCGGCACTCAACGACCTGTACGGGCTCGGGCTCTCCCCCGCCGAGCTCGCGGTGCTCGCGCAGCGCGCGGAGAACGAGTTCGTCGGCGTGCCCTGCGGGATCATGGACCAGATGGCGTCCGCGTGCTGCGCCGAGGGACACGCCCTCTACCTGGACACCCGCGACCTCACGCAGCGGCAGGTGCCGTTCGACCTGGTCGCGCAGGGCCTGCGGCTGCTGGTGGTGGACACCCGGGTCAAGCACGAGCTGGGCGACGGCGCGTACGCGGAGCGCAGGGCGGGGTGCGAGGCCGGGGCGCGCGCCCTCGGCGTGCGGGCCCTGCGGGACGTGCCGTACGCCGAACTGCCGGACGCGCTCGCCCGCCTTGAGGCGGCCGGGCAGCCGGAGAACGTGATCCGCTACGTGCGCCACGTGGTCAGCGACGACGCCCGCGTCGAGCGCGTCATCGCCCTGCTCGACGCGGGCGAGGCCCGCGCCACGGGAGAGATCCTGCTCGAAGGGCACGCCTCGCTCCGCGACGACCTGCGGGTGTCGAGCGCCGAACTCGACCTGGCGGTCGAGGCGTCGGCCGCGGCGGGCGCGCTCGGCGCGCGGATGACCGGCGGCGGCTTCGGCGGCTCCGCGGTCGTACTGGCCGAGGCGGACGCGGTGGAGCGGGTCGTGAAGGCAGTGGAGAGCGCGTTCGCCGGGGCGGGCCACCCGGCGCCGCGCGTCTTCGAGGCGACACCGTCGAAGGGGGCGCACCGGCTGCGGTAGGCCTCGACGCGAGGCGCGCTGACCGGCACACGGCCGGTCGGAGCCGGTCAGAGCCGGTCAGAGCCGGTCGGAGCCGGTCGGGCCCTCCCGCCTCGCGTGCGGCCGGGGTCCGGCGCCTGTCCGGGCCTTCCCGCTCGGCGCCTGGCCGGGAGACGCGGGCAGCCCGGTTCGGTCCCTCCCCGTCGGCGCGTGGCCGGGGGCCCGGGGGCCAGTGCCTTCGCTCCCGCTCGGGCGTTGCCGGGAGCCCTGGCGGGCCTTTCAGGTCTCCCGCTCTGCGTGGTCGAGCAGGCCCGTGCGGGCGGCGAGGGCAGCGGCTTCGAGGCGCGAGCCGACGTTGAGCTTCATCAGGACCCGCTGGACATGGGTCCTCGCGGTGGAGGGCGCGATGCCCATGCCGGCGGCGATCTGCCGGGTGTCCTCGCCCTCCGCGACCCTGACCAGCACCTCCACCTCGCGCGGGGTGAGCATGGCGAGCAGCCGCCGGCCCTCGTCGTCCGGCTGGGCCACCGGGTGGAGCAGCTCGGTGAACGCGCCCTGGAGCAGTCCGGGGGCGACCGCTGCCTCCCCCGCGCGCGCCTTGGCCATGGCGCGCTCGACGCCCTCGATGCGCTCGTCGTGGCGGACGTAGCCGGACGCCCCGGCGGCGAAGGCGGCGGCGATGCCGCGCGGGCTCGGCACGGGGCCGAGCACCACCACCGCGACCTGCGGCCGGTCCCGCTTGATCCGGACGACCGGGTCGAAGGCGCCGGGCTCGGCGGGCGCGGCCGTCCCCATCAGGCACACCTCCGGAGCCCTGCTCACCACCAGTTCGGCGGCGCCCGCGGTGGGCGCGGCCGAGGCGAGCACCCGGTGCCCGCGCAGTTTCAGCGCGGAGGCCAGCGCCTCCGCGAGCAGCCTGTGGTCATCGATCACCATGACCCGCACGCCCATCGACAATCCCCCATCCGGCCGAGGCGGCCGGGCCCCAGGCTCCCAGACCCGGCAAGCTACACGCTTGTTCGAGGATGTGTGCCCCCTACCGGCCAGAAGACCCCCGGATTGTGGAATTCCGGCCGGTTCGCGCCCCGCCGCGGGCCGTGCCGGAGTGGCCGGCCCGCCGCCAGGGCAGTCAGGGCAGTCAGGGCAGTCAGGGCAGTCAGGGCAGGGTCAGTGCGTGGTGTACGCGAGCGCCAGGGGCTCCTTGGCGTCCTCCGCGTCGCTCGGCTTGTCGACGAAGTCCTGCGAGAGGAACAGCCGGCCGTCCGCGTAGAGCACCTGCGAGCCGCTGGGCACGAAGTCCGACTCCAGGTCGCGGGTGGCCTCGTCGGACGGGTTCTGCATCAGCACCGTCTGCCGGAAGGTGGAGCCGTCGACGGAGACGACCTGCCCGCCCTTGTCGTACGGGCCGGTCTTGTAGGCGATCAGGTTCGGGCCGTCCATGCGCAGCAGCTGCGCGGTCCAGCCGTCGCCGGCGTCGGCGCGCTGCGCGGTGCCCTTGCCCGTGGCCAGGTCGAAGGAGACGATCTCGTTGGTCTCGTCGAGCGCCTTGCCGTCGTCGGCGTCGTGCGCCGCCGTGGGCAGGTAGAGGTGGCCGCCCGCGGCGAGGACGTCGGTGCAGTTCTCCATCGCGTCGGTGCAGCGTGCGGCGTACGTGTTGCCGGTCGCGGAGATCTTCGCCCTGAGCTTCCCGGTCCTCGCGTCGAGGGAGAAGAAGTCCGATACCCCCTGGGAGCCGGTGTCGCCCACGTCGGCGGCGATGACCAGCGGGTCGGTGGAGACGGCGTGGATGTCCTCGACGCCGGGCGGCATCTTGTACGAGGAGATCGTGGCGCCGGTCTTCGGGTCGATGTTCTCGACGCTGATCTGCGCGTCGTCGCCGTAGCCGCACTGGCGGGAGGCGACGAGGATCTTCCCGCCCGCGTACCCGGCGTCGTGGCAGTCGTCGGTGGACGACGGCTCCGGCTTCCACCGGATCGCGCCGGTGTCGAGGTCGAAGCCCGCTCCGCCGCTGGTGGACCCGGCGGCTACGGTGTCGCCCGTCTGGGTGACGCTGTCGAAGTGGATGCCCTGGTCGCCGCCGGGGTTGGTGACGGACTTGCTCCACAGCAGCCGGCCGGACGACAGGTCGACCACGCCGACCTTGGAGCAGGCCTGCGGCGCGCTGGTCCCGGTGCGCGGCG
Source organism: Streptomyces tremellae (assembly GCF_039540215.1). NCBI lineage: Bacteria > Bacillati > Actinomycetota > Actinomycetes > Kitasatosporales > Streptomycetaceae > Streptomyces > Streptomyces tremellae. The sequence continues at coordinate 145,405 of NZ_BAABEP010000008.1, read as the reverse complement.
CGCCGTCGTAGACGACGGCCGCCTTGCCGTCGGAGCTGACGTGGGGGCTGGCGGTGCACACGTCGCCCGGCAGCGGCACGCTCCACAGCGTGCCGCCGTCGTCCGGGTCGTAGCCGGTGATCGTCCGGATGCCGGCCTTCGCGTAGACGGTGCCGGTGAGCCAGGACGCCCCGACCGTGTGCAGGTCGGTGGCGGCGGGCTGCGGCACTCGGAACGCCACCTTCGAGTGAATGTCGGCGGGCACCTTCTCGTGGGCGGCATCCGGCCCTGTGGGGGTGGGGCGCACGGGGATCCTGCCCCCGTTGTCGTCGCTGCCGCCGCTCGACGCGTACCAGACCCCCGCGCCGAGTATCAGCACGACGGCGACGGCCGTGGCGACGATCATCCGCAGCTCGGTCCTGGTCAACCGGGACCCGCCGCCCTTCTGCGGCTGCTGGACGGTGACGGGCGGCGGGGCCTGGACGGGGTGGCCGTACCCCTGCGGTGGCACGGGCGCCGGGGCCGTGGCGGGATAGCCGTACCCGGGACCGCCCTGCGCGGGCGCGCCGGGCGGCGGCGCGGCGTGCGGGAAGCCGTACGCCGGCGGGTTCTGCGGCGCCCCGAACCCGCCCTGGGCGGGCGGCTGTTGGGGCGGCTGCGCCGGCGGCTGGGGCTGATGGGGTTGCTGCGGTGGCTGGGGCGGCTGGGTCACGGCGGTCGTCCTCGGTCGGTCGGGGTGCGGGCGTGGCGGGGCGCGGAACGGCCGGGGCTCAGTCGCCCAGCACCATCATGGACAGGGACGCGGTGTCGGAGCCCTGCCGTACGGGCGGCATGACCGCGTAGTTGGTGAGGTAGAACCTGCCGCCGACATAGCGGTACGACGGGTGGTAGAAGCCGGTGGACTCCAGGTCGGCCGCCGCGTCGGGATGCTTGCGCACGACCGTGTACGCGCCGCCGCCCGCGCCGAGCGACGCGAGGGCGCCCGCCTGGCCCGGGGTGGCCTCCTCGTACACCAGGAGCCCGCCGCCGGGGCGCGGCGCCACCGGGGCGACGAGCCGGCCCGAGGGAGCGGGCGCCTTCCACTTCTGCTTGCCGGTGGCGAGGTCGAAGGCGACGACCGCGTTGCGGTAGGGCGAGTGGCTCTCGTCGAGCGCGGTGGTGATGTAGAGGGTGTGCGCGTCGACGGCGACGCCCTTGCAGTCCTGGAGGGTGCCGTCGTCGATGCCGAGCCCGTCGCCGCAGTCGTCGGAGAACTTCTCGCTGCTGCGCATCGTGGCGCGCTGGGTGCCGTCCGCGTTGAACGACGCGATGGCCCAGGCCTTGGTGTCGTCGTTCTTGACGGAGACGACGAGCGGGTCGGTGGAGTAGACCTTGTCGACGGCGTAGCCGGACTTCAGCTTGAAGGTCCACTTGGCCTTGCCGGTGACCGGGTCGAGCTCCTGGAGCTGCTGCGGTCCGCGCCCGGTGAGTCCGGAGCCGGGGCAGGACTCGTTGGCGATCATCCTGCTGCCGCCGGTGACGGCGACGGGCTGGCACTCGCCCGGGACCTTGCTGAACAGCGGCTTGCCGTCGCTGACCCGGTAGGCGTTGGTGCCGCCGACGCGGGACACGGCGACGGTGTCGCCGACGATCGCCATGTTGAAGTTGAGCAGGATGTCGAACTGGCCCTGCTTCGAAACCGCCTTGTGCCAGCCCGCCTTGCCGGTCCTGAGGTCGATCTCCTCGATCTGGTCGCAGCGCGCGGACTCGCCGGTGCCGTCCTCGTAGGCGACGACGATCCGGCCGTCGGCGGTGGGCGCGACCGGGGCGGCGCACACCGACTGCGGCAGGGTCACCGACCAGAGCTGCTTGCCGGTGGCGGGCGCGTACCCGGCGACCTGCTTGTACAGGGCGCGTACGACGGTGTTCCCGACGAACCACGGCCCGTAGACGGTGTTGTGGTCGCGCGGCACGTCGGTGCCCGCGGCCTGCGTCCACAGCACCTTGGCCTCGCCGGCCTTGCGGCCCGCGTTGGGGTCGGCGCTGGTGTCGGGGCCCCCGGGGCCCTTGCCGTCCCCCTGGAAGGGGGTGTCGGACGCGCTCGGGCCGTGGGTGGCGGGCGAGTGGCTGACGTCGGCGACGGGCTTCGTGCCGCCGCCGCCCGTGCCGAAGGCGAGCCAGCTGCCGCCGCCCACGACGACGACTCCCGCGACGACCGCGGCCAGGACGATGCCCGCCCTGCTCCGGAAGAAGCCGGACCCGCTCATTCCGCCGCCCGCGCCGAGCCCCGGGCCGTAGGGCGGCGGGGGCGGCATGCCGGGCCCTGCGGGGTACTGCTGCTGCGGAGCGCCGTAGCCGCCGTAGGGGGCGGCGCCCGGCTGCTGCGCGTACGGGTTGGGGCCCGGCTGCCCGTAACCGCCGGGCTGCGCCCCTGGCTGGTACGGGCCCGGCTGGGCGTAGGGCCCCGGCTGGGCGCCCTGCTGCGGGAAGGGCTGCGCGTACGGGCCCGGCTGGGCGCCCGGGTAGCCGTACGCGGGCGGCTGCTCGGCCTGCGGCTGCGCGTACGGCGAAGGACCCGCGGCGGGCGGCGGCGGCGCGGCGGGCTGCGCGCCCTCCGGGCCGCCGGGCGCGGGCGGGGCACCCCCGGGCGGTGCCTGCTCCGCGGCGCCGTCCGGGCGCTGCGGTTCGCTGGGCGGTGGCTGCTTGCCTGGCGGCTGAGTCATCGACGCGGTTCCCCCTGTGTGCACGGCCCGCCCGTCGGTGCGCCCGCGCCGGACCGGGTCCGGGGGCGGGCTGTGAGGGGCGGGAGTCCCGCTCCGCGCGGCGGCGGGCGGGGCTTCTTTCTACCATCACGTACCGGAACGGGCACCGGACGCATACCGTCCTGTTCCCAAGGGAGAACCGCGCCGTGATGGTGCCGTGACGCCCCCTAGCGGGCGTCCGCGGGGCCGCTTTGCGCGCGCGTCACTGGGCGTCCTCCGCGAGCTCCAGCCAGCGATTCTCCAACTCCTCGCGCTCCGCCACGAGTTCACGCAGCTCCGTGTCGAGCCCCGCGACCTTCTCGAAGTCGGTGGCGTGGTCGGCGATCTGCTGGTGCAGTTCGGCCTCGCGCGTCGAGAGCTTGTCGAGCTGCCGCTCCACGCGCTGGAGTTCCTTCTTCGCCGCGCGGCTGTCCTTGGCGGAGACGGCGCCCGCGGGCCTGGCGGCGGGCGGCGCGGCGGCGGGCCTGCGCTCGGCGAGGCGCGCCTCCTCCATGCGGTGGCGGCGCTCCAGGTACTCGTCGATGCCGCGCGGCAGCATCCGCAGCGTCCGGTCGCCGAGCAGGGCCATGGTCTTGTCGGTGGTCCGCTCGATGAAGAACCGGTCGTGGGAGATGACGACGAGCGTGCCGGGCCAGCCGTCGAGCAGGTCCTCAAGCTGGGTCAGGGTCTCGATGTCGAGGTCGTTGGTGGGCTCGTCGAGGAAGAGGACGTTCGGCTCGTCCATCAGCAGCCGCAGCAGCTGGAGGCGGCGGCGCTCACCGCCCGAGAGGTCGCCGACCGGCGTCCACTGCTTCTCCTTGGAGAAGCCGAACTGCTCGCACAGCTGGCCCGCGGTCAGCTCGCGGCCCTTGCCGAGGTCGACGCGGTCCCGCACCTGCTGGACGGCTTCGAGGACCCGCAGCGACGGCGGGAGTTCCGCGACGTCCTGGGAGAGGTACGCAAGCCGCACGGTGCGCCCGGCCTTGACCGTGCCCGCGGCGGGCTGGATGTCGCCGTCGCTGCGCGCGGCGTCGGCGAGCGCCCGCAGCAGGGACGTCTTGCCCGCGCCGTTGACGCCGACGAGGCCGACCCGGTCGCCGGGGCCGAGCTGCCAGGTCAGGTGCGTGAGGAGGGTCTTGGGGCCCGCCTCGATCGTCACGTCCTCCAGGTCGAAGACGGTCTTGCCGAGGCGGGTCGCGGCGAACCGCATCAGCTCGGAGGTGTCGCGCGGCGGCGGCACGTCCGCGATCAGCTCGTTGGCCGCCTCGATGCGGAAGCGGGGCTTCGAGGTGCGGGCGGGGGCGCCGCGCCGCAGCCACGCCAGCTCCTTGCGCACCAGGTTCTGCCGCTTGGTCTCCTCGGTCGCGGCGATCCGCTCGCGTTCGGCGCGGGCGAAGACGTAGTCCGAGTAGCCGCCCTCGTACTCGAAGACGGTGCCGCGCTGCACGTCCCACATGCGGGTGCAGACCTGGTCGAGGAACCAGCGGTCGTGGGTGACGCACACCAGCGCCGAGCGGCGGGCCCGCAGGTGGCCCGCGAGCCAGGCGATGCCCTCGACGTCGAGGTGGTTGGTCGGCTCGTCGAGCACGAGGAGGTCCTGCTCGGCGATGAGCAGCTTGGCCAACGCGATGCGGCGGCGCTCGCCGCCGGAGAGCGGCCCGATGACGGTGTCGAGGCCCTGCGGGAAGCCCGGCAGGTCGAGGCCGCCGAACAGCCCGGTGAGCACGTCCCGGATCTTCGCGACGCCCGCCCACTCGTGGTCCGCGAGGTCCCCGACGACCTCGTGCCGCACGGTGGCCTCGGGGTCGAGGGAGTCGTGCTGGGTCAGGACGCCGAGCCGCAGGCCGCCGCTGTGGGTGACGCGCCCGGTGTCGGCCTCCTCCAGCTTGGTCAGCAGCCGGATGAGGGTGGTCTTGCCGTCGCCGTTGCGCCCGACGACGCCGATCCTGTCGCCCTCGGAGACGCCGAGGGAGACACCGTCGAGCAGGGCACGGGTCCCGTACACCTTGGTGACCGACTCGACATTGACCAGATTGACGGCCATTTCACTCCTGACAAGGGGATGGATCAGCGTCCCAGCGTAGTCGGGCCGCGCGGTGGCGCGGACCGGACCTGGTGCGCTCCCTTGCCGCGGCCCCCGCGCGGGCCTACGGTGCTTCCGCGCCCCGGTCGCGCACACCCGTTCCCCCTGCGAACGCGCGCCCACGCCGCCACGGCCACCGTTCCTTGTCGAACCCGAGGAAGGCGCGAGCCCCATGCGGAAACCAGTAGCGAGCGGCATCCCTCCCCGGCGCACCGGCGCGCCGCCCGGCCTCACCGCGGGGACCCTGGTCGCCGGGTGCTTCGCCGTCTGCCTCGCGCAGATCGGCATCGCGACGCCCGCCACCCTCAACGGCCTCTTCCAGTCGGACCTGCACCCGGTGGGCTCGCAGCTCACCTGGATATCGGACGCGTTCCTGCTGCCGGTCGCGGTCCTCGAACTCACCTTCGGCGTGCTGGGCGACCTGTTCGGCCGCAAGCGGCTGCTGGTCGCGGGCGCCGGACTGATGGCCGCCGGCGAGGCGGTCGCGGCGGCCGCGGGCGGCGTGCACCTGCTGTGGGTGGGGCAGGCGCTCGCGGGGCTCGGCGCGGCGGCGCTGTTCCCGACGTCGCTCGCGATGCTCGCCGCGGGGACCCGCACGCACGAGCGGCGCGCGAAGGTGATCGCGCTGTGGGCGGCGCTGCTGTCGACGGGCGGCTTCCTCGCGCCGCTGCTCGGCGGGGTCACCGGCACCTACGGCTCGTGGCGCTGGGCGTTCGCGGTGGTGGCGGTCCTCGCCGTGCTCAGCGCGCTGGCGAGCCTGTGGCTCGCGGACAACTCCAGCGCGCCGGAGGGCCGTTCGCTCGACGTGGCCGGGCAGCTCGCCATCGGCGCCGGCCTGTTCGCCCTGCTGTACGGGGTGATCCAGGCGCCCACGGACGGCTGGGGCTCGGCGGGCGTGGTGGCGGCCTTCGTGGTCGCGGCGGTCTGCCTCGCGGCGTTCGTCGCGGTGGAGCGGCGGGCGGCCTCGCCGCTGCTGCGGCTCGACCTGTTCGCCAACCGGGGCTTCGCGGTGGCGTCCGCGGTGGCCGTCGTCGGCATGTTCAGCTTCCTCGGCACCTGCTACGCGACGAGCATCAGGCTCGGCCCCGTGCAGCACCAGAGCCCGCTGCGCACGGCGGTGGCGTTCCTGCTGCTGAACGGTCTGACGCTGTTCCTCACCCCGGTCACCGCCCGGCTGCTCGCCCGGGTGGCACCGCGCTGGGTGCTCTCCGGCGGCCTGGCGCTGATGGCGGCCGGCGACTTCCTCGCGGCGACCGTGCCGATCGGCGACACCGCGCTGACCTCGCTGATCGTGCCGCTCGGGCTGGTCGGCGTGGGCTTCTCCCTCGCGGTGTCGTCGATCACGGCGACCGCAGTCAACACGGTGCCGGTGCACCTCGCGGGCATGGCGAGCGCGACCACCAGCCTGCTGCGCGACGTCGGCTTCACGCTGGGCCCCGCGGTGATCGGCGCGGTCGCCCTCGGCCGGGCGGGCTCGGCCTTCAGCGCCGCGCTCGCCGGGTCGCCGCTGCCCGGCCAGGTGAAGGCGGCGGCGGGCGGGGTCGCGGCGGAGGGCGGCCCGCTCGCGGTGAACTCGGTGTCGCCCGCGAGCACACCGGGGCGGGCGGCGCACCTCGCCGTCGAGGCCCTGGGCCACGGCTATGCGATCGGCTTCGCGGTGTGCGGGGCCGCGGCCCTGTTCTCCTGCGTCCTGACCGTGCTCGCCCTGCGCGGCGCGCACCGCCCCGGCGAGACGGTCGAGACGGCGGACGAGGCGCTGCCCGCCGCGGGCGTCCCCGGCCAGGGCTGAGACGCGCAGCCCGGCGTGCGGGTCAGCCCCCGGTGCCCGCGGCCGGGTCCGCGGTGTCGGCCACGACGGTCGCGCCGCGCGCCGGGGACGCGGCGACCCGGGTCGTGCGGCAGGTGCCCGAGGCGGCGAGCGCGCCCGCGACCCGGTGGGCGGCCTCGGCGTCGGCCGCGAGGAACGCCGTCGTGGGGCCCGAGCCCGAGACCAGCGCGGCGAGCGCGCCCGCGTCGGTGCCCGCGGTCAGCGTGGCCCGCAGGGCCGGGCGCAGGGAGAGCGCCGCGCGCTGGAGATCGTTGGCGAGTGCCTTGGCGAGCGCGGGGGCGTCGCCGGTGCGCAGGGCGGCGAGCAGCGCGGGGTCGGCGGCGGGCGGCGGCACGTCGCTGCCTGCCGTGAGCCGGTCGAACTCCTGGAAGACGCGGGGTGTGGAGAGCCCCTCCTCGGCGACGGCGAAGACCCAGTGGAAGGTGCCGCCGACCGACAGCGGGGTGAGCTGCTCGCCGCGCCCGGTGCCGAGGGCGGCGCCGCCGAGCAGACTGAACGGCACGTCGCTGCCGAGGTCGGCGCAGAGCGCGAGGAGTTCGTCCCGCGGCGTGCCGAGGCCCCAGAGGGTGTCGCAGGCGAGGAGAGCGGCGGCACCGTCGGCGCTGCCGCCCGCCATGCCGCCCGCGACGGGGATGTCCTTCGCGATGTGGATGCGCACGTCGGGCGCGATGCCGTGGCGGTCGGCGAGGGCGACGGCTGCGCGTGCCGCGAGGTTGGTCGCGTCGAGCGGCACCTGCGCCGCGTCGGGGCCCGTACAGGTGAGGACGGGGCCCCCGCCCGGGGCGCCGGGGGCGACCGTCACCTCGTCGTAGAGGCCGACCGCGAGGAACACGTTGGCCAGGTCGTGGAAGCCGTCGGGGCGGGCGCCTCCCACGGCGAGCTGCGCGTTGACCTTCGCGGGCACCCGCGCCCGCACCGCGTCCGGCCGTGCGCTCCCCGCGCTCCGCGTACGCCCCGTGTCTCCCGTGCTCCCCGTGCCGTTCACGGACCCGCTCACCCGCCCGCCTCCTCGCTTCCCGCGCCGACCCTGCACTCGGCGATCCGGGCGAACTCTGCCACAGTCAGCGACTCGCCCCGGGCCTGCGGCGAGACGCCCGCGGCGACGAGTGCGCGCTCCGCGGCGGCGGCCGAGCCCGCCCAGCCGGCGAGCGCGGCGCGCAGCGTCTTGCGGCGCTGCGCGAACGCCGCGTCGACGGCCGCGAAGACCTCGCGGCGGGACGCGGTGGTGTCGGGCGGCGCGGCCCTGCGGACCAGGGAGACGAGCCCGGAGTCGACGTTGGGCGCGGGCCAGAAGACGTTGCGCCCGATGGCGCCCGCCCGCCTCACCTCCGCGTACCAGGACGCCTTGACCGACGGGACGCCGTACACCTTCGAGCCGGGGGCGGCGGCGAGCCGGTCGGCGACCTCCGACTGGACCATGACGAGGGTGCGTTCGACGCTGGGGAAGTGCTCCAGCATGTGCAGGAGCACGGGCACCGCCACGTTGTACGGGAGGTTCGCGACGAGCGCGGTGGGCGGCGGGCCCGGCAGCTCCGTGACGTCGAGCGCGTCGGAGTGGACCAGCGCGAACCGGTCGGCGCGCCCCGGCAGCCGGGTGGCGACGGTGTCCGGCAGGGCGGCGGCGAGCACGTCGTCGATCTCGACGGCGACGACCCGCTCCGCGGTCTCCAGCAGCCCCAGCGTCAGCGAGCCGAGCCCGGGACCGATCTCCACCACCGTGTCGTCCGCGCGCACCCCGGCCGTGCGGACGATCCTGCGCACGGTGTTGGCGTCGATGACGAAGTTCTGCCCGCGCTGCTTGGTGGGGCGTACGCCGAGGCGCGCCGCGAGCTCCCGCACGTCGCCGGGGCCGAGGAGGGAGTCGGGGCTGGCTGCGGGGCGCGGGGCGGGCCCGGCGTGCTCAGGGATGCTCACCGCTCAAGCCTAGAGCGCGTATCCGAAGGCACGCGCCGTGTTCGCCGCGAGGACGGCGGCGAAGGCGTCCTCGTCGGCCCCGCGCACGGCGGCCATGGCGCGCAGCGTCACGGGAATGAGATACGGCGCGTTCGGCCGGCCGCGGAAGGGCGCCGGCGTGAGAAAAGGCGCGTCCGTTTCGACGAGGACGAGTTCCTGCGGCGCGACAATGAGCGCGTCCCGCAGCGGTTGAGCGTTTTTGAAGGTGACATTTCCAGCGAAGGACATGTAGTAGCCGCGGTCCGCGCACACTTTCGCCATTTCCGCGTCACCGGAATAACAGTGGAACACCGTGCGCTCCGGCGCCCCTTCCTCCTCCAGGATGCGCAACACGTCCGCGTGCGCGTCCCGGTCGTGAATCATCAGCGCCTTGCCGTGCCGCTTGGCGATGTCGATGTGCGCGCGGAACGAGCGCTCCTGCGCGCCGCGGCCCTCCGGCCCCGTCCTGAAGTGGTCGAGGCCGGTCTCGCCCACGGCCCTGACCTCAGGCAGCGCGGCGAGCTCGGCGATCTCGCCGAGCGCCGCGTCCAGGGTGCCCACCGCTTCGAGCTTCGGCGCCTCGTTGGGGTGCAGGGCGACGGCGGCGTGCACGGCGGCGTGCACGGCGGCCGTCCGCGCCGCCCACCGCGAGCCCGCCAGGTCGCAGCCCACCTGCAGGACGGTCGTCACGCCGACGGACGCGGCCTTGGCGAGGCTCTCCTCGACGCCGTCGCGCTGCATGTCGAGGTGCGTGTGCGCGTCCGCCACCGCGACCCGCAGCGGTTCGGGCAGCGGCGGCGGCGTCTCGTTCGAACTCATGGGCGCGATCCTACGAGCCCGCGACGATCCGCAGGCCGCGGGCGTGGGTCAGTGCCTGGCGGGCTCGTGGTGCAGCAGGTGGCGCAGGAACTCCGGCAGATGCGGATGCCAGGGCTGGGTGATGTGCTCGGGCGCCTCGGCCGCCGGGTCGAAGGCGGGCACGGCGCCTGCGCCGCGGGCCCGCTCCCCGCGTGCGGCGCGTGCGGCCTCACGCAGCGGCTGCGCGCCCTCGGGCTGCGGGGCGACGGCAGCCGTGCCGTACGAGCGGGTCAGCTCGCGGTAGCCGGAGACCTGGCCCGAGCGCATGATCCGCACGACGTGCCCCTCGCAGGTCGGGCAGCTCGGGCTCGTCAGCGGTGAGGGAACGGTTTTCCCCTCGGACTTGTACACAACAACAGTGTCCCCCTTGTCGCCGACGTGGTGTTCGATGTCGAACGACTGCTCCCAGCCGTGCCCGCACCTCATGCAGGCAAAGGCGTACGCCTCATGGGCTGCGACGGTACCCACACGCTCATTCATACCGTCTCCTTTCCACTGCTCCAGTTCACTACCCGGAGCTGTGGAAGGCACCGCGGCCAAGCAATTGATGGAGAGGTCTTGGGAATTCCGAGGACCGTTCACCGTTCGCCCCGGCGTGCGTTTTACCTTGATGTAAAGAGTCTTTACGTACCGCCCTTCGCGAGGCTGGCGCGTGGCAGGGGAACAGACGTGACGCCGCTCACGCCCGCCGGAGCGCCGCGCGCCCCGTGCGGTCACGCGCCGCGCCCCCGCGCTGGCGCTCCTTTGGGGTCCGCCCGGTCACGCCCCGCCGCGGGCCGCGTTCTTCGCCGCCACCACCGCGTCGAACACCCGCCGCTTCGGCAGCCCCGCCTCGGCCGCGACCGCCGCGATGGCCTCCTTGCGGCGCTCGCCCGCCTCCTCCCGCACCCGCACGCGGCCCACCAGCTCCTCGTCGTCGAGCTCGGCCGGGCCCGCGGCCGGGGCGCCCGCCACGACGACGGTGATCTCGCCGCGCACACCCTCGGCGGCCCACCGCGCCAGCTCCCCGAGCGGCCCGCGCCTGACCTCCTCGTACGTCTTCGTCAGCTCGCGGCAGACCGCCGCGGCCCGGTCGCCGCCGAACACCTCGGCCATCGCGGCGAGCGTGTCGTCGAGGCGGTGCGGCGCCTCGAAGTAGACGAGGGTGCGGCGCTCGTCCGCGTTCTCCCGCAGCCTGGCGAGCCGCTCGCCGGCCTTGCGGGGCAGGAACCCCTCGAAGCAGAACCGGTCCACCGGGAGACCGGACAGCGCGAGCGCCGTCAGCACGGCGGACGGGCCGGGCACGGCCGTCACCCTGATGCCCCGCTCCACCGCGGCGGCGACCAGCCGGTAGCCCGGGTCGGAGACGGACGGCATCCCCGCGTCCGTGACCAGCAGCACCCGCGCGCCCCCGGCGAGCGCGTCCGCGAGCTCCGGCGTACGGGCGGACTCGTTGCCCTCGAAGTACGAGACGACCCGGCCCGCCGACTGCACGCCGAGGGCCTGGGTGAGCCTGCGCAGCCGCCTGGTGTCCTCGGCCGCGACCACGTCGGCGCGCGCCAGCTCGGCGGAGAGCCGGGGCGGGGCGTCCGCCACGTCCCCGATCGGCGTCCCCGCGAGCACGAGCACCCCGCCGCCGTCGCCGGGTCCCGGCGCTCCCGGCACCGGCGCGGCCACCTCCTGCGGTGCGACGGTCATATCGGCGGGGTGGCCCTCGGGCGGCTCGTTCGCATTCACAGCCGCCATCCTCCCAGCCTCACGGATACGTTCCCTACGATGGCGCGGTGACCAGTACTGCGCCCGAAGCCCTGCACGGGCCCGACGCCGACGACACCCCGTCCACGTGGCCAGGGCGGCTGCGCCGGTTCGGTCATGTGCCCCGGCGTACCGTCAGCCTGCGCGACCGCCTCGTGCCCCCGTACACCGCGCCGTCCGACCGCCTGTGGGCGGTGCTGCGGGTGCCCCCGCGCACGGCGGGACTGCTCGGCCGGTGGTCCGGCTGGGGCGGGCCGCTGCTCGTCACGCTGATCGCCGGAGTGATGCGCTTCTGGCACCTCGGCAGCCCGAAGGCCGTCATATTCGACGAGACGTACTACGCCAAGGACGCCTGGGCGCTGTGGCACCAGGGCTACGAGGGCAACTGGCCCAAGGACGTCGACAAGAAGATCCTGCTCGACCCGTCCTCCGTGCCGGTCCCGCACGACCCCGGGTACGTCGTGCACCCGCCTGTCGGCAAGTGGGTCATCGGCTTCGGCGAGTGGCTGTTCGGCTTCGACCCGTTCGGCTGGCGCTTCATGGTGGCCGTCTGCGGGACCCTGTCGATCCTCCTGCTGTGCCGGATCGGGCGGCGGCTGTTCCGCTCCACCTTCCTCGGCTGCCTTGCGGGCGCCCTGCTCGCCACGGACGGCCTGCACTTCGTGATGAGCCGCACCGCGCTGCTCGACACCGTGCTGATGTTCTTCGTGCTCGCCGGGTTCGGCTGCCTGCTGCTCGACCGGGACTGGACGAGACGGCGGATGGCCGCGGCGCTGCCGGTCGACGAGGAGGGGGTGCTGCGGCCCGACGCGCGCGTCGCGGCGACCCTGCGCTTCGGGTGGCGGCCGTGGCGGCTCGCGGCGGGCGTGGTACTTGGCCTCGCGTTCGCCACCAAGTGGAACGGCCTGTACATCCTGGCGGCGTTCGCGCTGATGTCGGTGGTCTGGGACGTCGGCACGCGCCGCACGGCAGGCGCGGCAAGGCCCTGGTCGGCGGTGCTGCGACGGGATCTCGTGCCCGCGTTCGTCTCGACCGTGCCGGTGGCGTTCGCCACGTACCTGCTGTCGTGGAGCGGCTGGCTGTTCACCGACAACGGCTACTACCGCAACTGGGCCGCCACCAAGGGGCAGGGCCTCGGCGGCCACTACACCTGGCTGCCGGACTGGCTGCGCAGCCTGTGGCACTACGAGTACCAGGTCTACGAGTTCAACATCCACCTCGACAGCGGGCACACCTACCAGTCGAACCCGTGGAGCTGGATCGTCCTCGGCCGCCCCATCTCCTTCTACTACGAGTCGCCCTCGGCCGGGCAGTCGGGCTGCCCCGCCGACACCGTCGGCAAGTGCAGCAGCGAGGTGCTCGCCATCGGCACCCCGCTGCTGTGGTGGACGGCCTGCTTCGCGCTCCTCTTCGTGCTCTGGCGCTGGCTGTTCCGCCGCGACTGGCGCGCGGGCGCGATCGCCTGCGGCGTCGCCGCGGGCTGGGCACCGTGGTTCCTCTACCAGGACCGTACGATCTTCTACTTCTACGCGGTCGTCTTCGCGCCGTTCCTCTGCCTCGCGGTCGCGATGCTGATCGGCGCGCTCATCGGCCCGCCGGGCTCCGACGAGCGCCGCCGCACGGCGGGCGTGGTCGGCGCGGGCGTCCTGGTCCTGCTGATCTTCTGGAACTTCGTCTACTTCTGGCCGCTGTACACGGGCACCCCGGTCCCGTACGCCTCGTGGCAGCACCGGATGTGGCTGGACACCTGGATCTAGCCGCACCCTGTCCCAGGTCGCGTCTGCACGAGCCCGTCCGGGGCCGCGGCGGGTTACCCTGGGCCGTAGACGCCTCAGACCCCGGCTTCGCACTGCCCGGCACGGGCGGTCGCAGGCACCCGGGCAAGGAGAACAGCGGACGGTTCCCCGTTCGTTCCGGCACCCGCGGCCACGCTCCGCGTCCCGCCGTCGCAGTGGACCTGCCCGTCACGCAGCGCCTCGCGGCCCGGCGTGAGCAGCGATGTTCCCACAGGACGGCAGCGCGTCGCCTCTTCACGGCTCTCCCGCGTGAGGTTCTCCCGACCGATGCCGTGGCCGTGGCCGACCAGAGAGGCGGGGACGGATGTCCACGCACGCCCTCAACACCGCACGGACCACCCCACCGCACGGGGCGGGCAGCGACTTCGCCCGCCTGTCGCAGCAGATCGCCGCGGCGGGACTGCTGCGCCGGCGGCCCCTCTACTACACGGTGCGCATCGCGCTCGTCCTCCTCGCGTACGGGGGCGCCTGGACCACCTTCGTGGTCGTCGGCGACAGCTGGTGGACGCTGGCCGTCGCGGCGCTGCTCGCCGCGGTCTTCGGGCAGGTGGCGCTCGTCGCCCACGACATGGCACACCGCCAGGTCTTCCGGCTGCGCAGGGCGAGCGCCGTGGCCGGCCGGATGGCCGGCAACCTCGGCATCGGCATGGGCTACGGCTGGTGGCAGGACAAGCACGCCCGGCACCACGCCAACCCGAACCACGAACAACTCGACCCGGACGTCGCGCCGGACATCCTGGTCTGGAGCCAGGACCAGGCGCGCGGCGCGAAGGGGCTCGCACGGGCGGTCGGCGGCTCGCAGGCCTACCTCTTCTTCCCGCTGCTCGCGCTCGAAGGCTTCAACCTGCACATCGCCGGAGTACGGGGACTGGCGCGGCGCACGCTCAAACAGCGCCGCCAGGAGGGGACGCTGCTGTTCGCCAACTTCGCGCTCTACCTCACCGCGCTCCTCCTGGTGCTGCCGCCCGGCAAGGCGGTGGCCTTCCTCTTCGTCCACCAGTGCCTGTTCGGGCTCTACCTCGGCTCGATCTTCGCCCCGAACCACAAGGGCATGCCCACCCTGACGGGCGACCGCCGTCCCGACTTCCTGCGCCGCCAGGTCCTCACGTCGCGCAACGTGCGGGGCGGACTGTTCACCGACATCGCGCTCGGCGGCCTCAACTACCAGATCGAACACCACCTCTTCCCCCACATGCCCACGCCGCAGCTGCGCAGGGCGCAGCCCCTCGTCCGGGAGTACTGCCGGGAACTCGACGTGGAGTACCTGGAGACCGGGCTTGTCGCCTCGTACCGCCAGGCGTTGTCGAGCCTGCACGCGGCCGGGGCCCCGCTCAGGGGCGCCGGGTCCCGCACACTCCCGCAGGCACCTGACGCGTGACCGCCGGCCGCCGCCACCGGGTGCCCGTAGCCACAGAGGGGCCGGTGGTCTACTGTTCGAACAGCGCCCCTGCCCCCGGCGACCCTGATTCCACGGCCGCTGTAGGTGACGAGCATGAGGCAGCACTCCCCGGACGCATGCACCGCTGACGACATCTCACCGACGACGTCGCAGAGCCGACGGGCTTCGGCGATCTCCCAGCACGCGTCAGACCTCTGCCATCGGCACGCCGGTGCCCTCTACTCGCTCGCGCGGCTCCTTTACCAGGACACGGAGCGGGCCGAGGAGGCGGCGGTGACGGCCCTCGCCCAGGCGGCCGCCGTGGACGACGGGCCCGCCGGGCTCGCGCAGGAGCGCCGTGCGCTCGCCTCACGGCTCGTGCGCGACCACCGCAGGCACACCGCGGACCACGGCGGCGTCCCTGACCACCCCGCGGGCTTCCTCACCCAGCAGGAGAGGGCCCTCCTCGGGCTCGTCCTGTTCGGCGGGCTGACCGGCCGCCAGGCGGCGTCGGTCACCGGCGTGTCCTACGCCTCCGCCGCCCTCGGGCTGCGTTCACTCCTGCGTCGGGCGAACGCCCAGGGCGGGGTGGGACCGGCCCCCTCGCCCACCGCCGCGGTGCGAGGAGCAGAGCAGTGACGGCGGCGCGGCACCCCGCCGGGCCCCGCGGTCCTCTGCCGGCCGCCCCCGCGCGGGAAGGGCCCGGCACGACCGCTCTGCCGTGGATCGCCGAACCCGTCAGGGTCGCCCCGCGGGACGCCCGCGAGCTGACGCCGCTGTTCCTCGGGCGGCTCGCCGTGCTGGAGGAGGGCTCGCCCGAGTACCAGTACGCGCGCAACACACTGATCGAGATGAACGACTCCCTGGTGAAGTACGTCGCGGGCAGGTTCCGCAACCGGGGCAGCGGTCAGATGACGGATGTCGTACAGGTGGGGCAGATCGGCCTGATCAAGGCGATCGACCGCTTCGACCCGTCCCGCGGTGTCGAGTTCACCGCACTCGCCGTCCCGTACATCTCGGGGGAGATCAAGCGGTACTTCAGGGACTCCACCTGGGCCGTGCACGTGCCCCGCGGCCTCCAGCAGCTCAGGACCGACCTGGCCAGGGCGGCGGACGTGCTGACGGAGCGCCTGGGCAGGCGCCCCACCGTGGCGGAGTACGCCGACCACCTGGGCCTCGCCGCGAAGGAGGTGGCCGACGGGCTGCGCGCGGCCAACGGGTACACCGCCCGGTCCCTCGACACGCCGCTCGGCCAGGACGGCGACAGCGGGCACGGCCGCGGGAGGACCCGCGTCCTCGGCGAGACCCTGGGCCGGTGGGACGCGGGCATGGAGCTGGTCGAGGACCTGCACCCGCTCGCCCCGCTCCTCGGCGGGCTCGACGCGCGCCAACGCCGTATCGTGCAGCTCCGCTTCGGTCAGGAGCTGACCCAGTCCGAAATCGGCGCCGAGCTCGGCATCTCCCAGATGCACGTCTCGCGGCTCCTGCGCGACATCCTCGCGGAGCTGCGCGACGGCATGCTCGCAGAGGACTGATGGAGAGGCCACGGCCCGGGGGACGGGGCGCGGCGGCCGCCGGGGGCCGCGCCTTCGCGGGGCCGGCGCACGGGCACCGTGCGCCGGGCGGTGCCGGGGGCGTCGTGACCGGCGCGGGGGTCCGGTCACGGCGCCGCGGCGCGCTTCCCGTCCGCCCCTCGGAGGTGCCCAGGCCCGCGGTGAAGAGCCCTCACGTACGCTGGAGGCGAACGAGAGGCGGCCGCCGGTGGTCAGTGCCGGGATGACCGAGATGCTGCGGCTGCTCCACGGCGAGCCCGGCAGGCTCCCCGACGGGTGTGCGGCCGTCCTCGGCGTGGACCACCTGGTGGTGTCGCTCGCGGTGGACGGGCAGGTCACGGAGCAGCTCTGGTCCTCGGGACACGTCGGCTCCACCTTCGAGGACCTGCAGTTCACCCTCGGCGAGGGGCCCGGTACGGACGCGCTGCGCACCGGGCGGATGATCCTGGTGCACGACATGGCGGAGGTCGCGGCCGACCGGTGGCCCGCCCTGCTGCCCGCCGTGGCGCACCTTCCGGTACGGGCCGTCTTCTGCCTGCCGCTGGTGCTCGGCGGCATCACCGTCGGTGTCCTCACCGCGGTACGCTCGGCCGCGGGCCCCATGACCGGCCGGGAGACGGACGACGCCGTCGCTCTCGTCAGCGGCCTCACCCTCCAGTTCCTCGGCGCCGACGGCGTACAGGCGGATTCCTGGGTGGGGGCTCCTCTGGACGGCGGGCTGCACCGGGAGGTCGTCCACCAGGCCACCGGGATGCTCAGCGTCCAGCTCGGCACCTCCCTGGCCCAGGCGCTGCTGCGGCTGCGTGCGTACGCCTACAGTCACGACAGGTCCATCATCGACGCCGCCGAGGACATCGTGTCCCGGCGGCTTCGGCTGGACGAAGGCGATCCGGGTCCGGACCCGGATCCACCTGAGGAGACAGAGGGATGACTTCCATGTCCCGTGAGCAGCGAGTGTCAGCGGTCTTCGTGCAGGTAGCGGACTCCCTGATCGACGACTTCGACCTCATCGAGTTCCTTCAGCAGCTGTGCGGTCACTGCGTGACGCTGCTCGACGTCTCCGCGGCGGGCATCCTCCTCGCCAACGAGAGGGAGACCCTGCACACGGTCGCGGCCTCCGACGAGACCACCGAGATGCTGGAACTCTTCGCGCTCCAGCACGACCAGGGGCCGTGCCTGGAGTGCTACCGGCTCGGCACGGCGCGCATCGACATCGACCTCGGCGACGAGGCCGCCGTCAGCGCCTGGCCCGGGTTCGCCGCGCAGGCGCGCCGGAGCGGTCTGCGCACCAGCCACGTCTTCCCGCTGCGCCTGCGCGACCGCGCCGTGGGGGCCCTCAACCTCTTCCACCACGGGGCGCAGAACCTCACGGCGCAGGACGCCTCCCTCGCCCAGGCCCTTGCCGACGTGGCCACCATCGCGCTCCTGCAGCAGCGCGACATCGGCCAGGAACAGCTGGAGAAGGCGCAGCTGCAGTACGCGCTCACCAGCCGTATCACCATCGAACAGGCCAAGGGCATCCTGGCGGAGCGCTGGAACAGCACGCCGGACGACGCCTTCCACGCGCTGCGCGCCTATGCCCGCGCCCACCAGCTGCGCATCTCCGACTGCGCCCGCAGGGTCATCGACCGCACCCTCGACACCGGCGACATCCCGCGCCCGTCGAGCGCATGACACCGGGGAGGGCGGCGGCACCCGGGGCCCGGAGCGCGCCGGGCACTCCCGGCCCACCGCGCCCGGCGCCCGCGCCACCCGGCCCGTCTCCGGCACACCCGCCCGGCCCGCTCCCCCCCGGCGGGCCCGGAGACGCCCCCTCGGACCTGAGCGGCGTGGAGCGGGGCCCCGCCGGCCGCCGGCGCGCACGGTGGCGGCGTACCGGCCGCCGGCGCTCGCGCCCACGGGCGCGGGCCCTCAGCGCAGAGAGGTCGGGCCCTCAGCAGGGGAGGTCGGGCCCTCGGCACGGAAGGTCGGTCGCCCCCCGGGAGCGTCGCCCGCCCGCGTGCGCCGAGCGGGTCGCGTGCAGCGACGCGAGGAGGCGCAGCCGGTCCGCGTCGGCACTGCCCGGCTCGGCGGTCCAGACCAGCATGACCGGGCCGGGCGCGCCGGGCAGTGGGTAGGTGTCCCAGTCGAGGACGAGGTCGCCGACGCCGGGGGCGCGGAAGGTCTTGGTGCCGCTGACCGACGTGCCCACGTCGTGCCGTGCCCACATCCGCCGGAACGCGGCGCTTCTGATGCTCAGTTCGCCGACGATCGCGGTGGCGCGCGGATGGGTGGGGTCGGTGGCGACGGCGGCGCGCATCATGCCGACGTACTCCAGGGCCTGCTGCTCCCAGTCAGGACAGCTCCGCTCGCCGGTCAGCGTGTCGTCGAACATCAGCATCAGCATGTTGAGCGGGTGCGACGGGTGGGCGTCAGGGCTGCCGAGCAGCGCCTCGGCCATCGGGTTCCAGGCGAGCAGGTCCAGGTGCCTGCCGAGCACGACCGCCGGGGTGTCCATCACCCGCAGCAGCCGCCGCGTGCTCTCGGGGACCCACTCGGGACCGCGCTCCACCCGGGCGGGCTCGGGCCGGCGCGCGGCGTGCGCCAGGGTGAACAGGTACCGGCGCTCCTCCTCGCCCAGGACGAGCGCGTCGGCGAGCGCGTCCAGCACCCGGTCGGAGGGACGCACCTCACGGCCCTGCTCCATCCGCTGGTAGTAGTCGGTGCTCAGCCCGGCGAGCAGCGCGAGCTCCTCGCGCCGCAGCCCGGTGACCTTGCGTCGGCCTCCCGGTTCGAGGCCGACGTCACGGGGGTGCAGCCTGCCGCGCCTGGCGCGCAGGAAGTCGCCGAGCTCGCGGGCGTACGGATGGGTCATGCCCCCAGCATGCCGCCGCGGGGAGCGGCCAGGGTAGGTCTCCTGGACCTAGGCAGCCGAGGACCATCGAGGCCGCGTGCCGCGCTCCTAGCGTCGTTGCTCCACCGCACGACACCCACGCCCCCAGGAGCAGCGCATGGCCGGATGGAACGCCGACCGCATTCCCGACCAGCACGGCAGGACCGCCGTCGTCACCGGCGCCAACTCGGGCCTCGGCCTGGTCACCGCGACCGAGCTGGCCCGCCACGGCGCCCAGGTGGTGCTCGCCGTCCGTGACACCGCGGCCGGCGCGGAGGCCGCCCGCAGGATCGGCGGCGGCACCGAGGTGCGCGAACTCGACCTGGCCTCGCTCGACTCGGTGCGCGCCTTCGCCGCCGGGCTGACCGCGGCGTACCCGGCCGTCGATCTGCTGGTCAACAACGCGGGGGTGGTTCTGCTCGGCCCACGCCGCACCACCGCTGACGGCTTCGAACTGCAGCTCGGCACCAACATGCTGGGGCACTTCGCGCTGACCGGGCTGCTGCTCGGGGTGCTGGCCGCGGCGCCCGCGCCCCGCGTCGTCAGCCTCAGCTCGATCACCCACAAGAACGCGCACCTCGACTTCGACGACCTGATGTACGAGCGCGGCTACCGGGCTACGACCGCCTACGGCAGGTCCAAGCTCGCCACCACGGTCTTCGGTGTGGAGCTCGACCGCCGGCTGCGCGCGGCCGGCTCGCCGGTCGTCAGCGTGCTGGCCCACCCCGGCCTCACCCGTACGAACCTGACACCACGCGCCTGGGAGCACCGCGGCAGGCTCGGGCGGCTGACCGCGCGGCTCGGGCTGCTCGCCGCCCAGCCCGTCGAGCAGGGCGCGCTGCCGCAGCTGCGCGCCGCGACGGAGCCGGGGCTGCGCGGCGGCCGGTTCTTCGGCCCCGCGGGCCTCTTCGAGACCCGCGGCCGGGTCACCGAGGCCAGGCTCGGCGGGGAGGCGGCCGATCCGGCCGTGGGCGAAAGGCTCTGGTCGGCCGCCGAGGAACTGACCGGGGTCAGCTACCTCTGACCGCGGGGCGGCCGGGGGCGCCGGGCGCGCGGGAGGCCGGGGGCGGCGGGCGCGCGGGAGGCCGGGGGCGGCGGGCATGCGGGCGGCCGGGGCGCATCACCCATGCGGACATGCGTACGGATACTCAGGCGCGCGCGGCGCGGCCGGGGGACCGTGGAAGGCGACCGCGCACCCGGCACGACGGGAGAAAACCCCATGGAACCCACAGAGCCCACGCAGCCCACGGACGCCACCACGACCACGCGAGCGCTGCTCGCCGCGTTCCTCCGCTCGCTGCGGCACCCGGTCGCCCTCGCCTACCTGGCGCTGGTCGCGGCGGTCTGGGTGGGGGTCGCGGCCGACCTCCTCTTCGTCACCCACGAGGACGCGAGCCTCTCGGGCGTCTGGGCGTTCCTCGTGACGGCGCCCACCTCGCTCGTCTTCGCCGCGCTGCCGTCGCCGTTCATCTGGCTCGGCCTCCCGGTGGGCGCCGCGGTCCAGGGCGCGGCCCTCGGCGCGGCGGCCCGCCACGCCGCGCCGCTCGTGCGCGGCGGCTTCCGGCGCGCGCACCAGTGACGGGTCGGAGAGCAGGAACACAGCGAAAGGAACCCACCGAGCCATCCAGGAGGATGTGCCATGCACCCCGCCTTACCCCCGCACGCGCGCCGCGTCTGCGGCGCCACGACCCGCCTCCCCGAGCGTCTCGTCCTCGCGGCCCTGCGCCTCGCGCCCGAGCCGTACGGCGAGCCCGAGGACGGACGGGTGGAGCGCAGGCTCCGCTGCGTCCGCGAGGCGCACGCCAGGGGTGACCACCACGCGCGCGTGCGCGACGTCGACGGCGTGCGCGCCGGAGCCGTATGGGCCAGGTGGCGCGGCAACGACAGGCCACGGACCGTGGCCGTACTCCCCGACTGCCCCGCCGTCCAGACCCACCACCGCGGCACCACCCCCTGCACCGCCTTCCGCAACCACCCGGGCGGCCACAGCTGGGAGTTGGGGGGCGGGTGAGGGGCTGAGGGGTCAGGCGGTCGGGGTGTGTCGGGCGAGGAGGGCGTCGATGCGGGCGCGGTGGGCCCTCTCCCAGTCGTCGAGGGACTCGGCCTCCTCCGCGGCGAGTGCGCGGCGGGCCTCGGGGAGGAGTTCGGCGGCGCGGGCGGCGGGGACGGACACGATGCCCTCCTCGTCCGCGACCACGATGTCACCCGCGTTCACCCGCACGCCGCCGCAGCGGATCTCGGCGCCGAGCGGGGTGACGGCCCGTTTGGTGCCGGGGATCGGGACGACCCCGCGGGCGTAGACGGGGAAGCGGGCCTCACGGACCTCCGCGACGTCGCGGATCACGCCGTCGAGGACGAAGGCGGCGACGCCCCTGCGCTGCGCGACGGCGCACACGTTGCCGCCCGCGAGGGCGTAGTCGAGGTCGCCGGACTCCACGACGATCACGGAGCCCGGCTCCGCGCGGTGGATGGCCGCGTGCAGCATCAGGTTGTCGCCGGACGGGCACCGCACGGTGAAGGCGGGGCCCGCGACCCGGGGGCCGCCCGCCCACAGCGGACGGATGCCGATGTCCATCACCTGCTCCCTGCCGAGGAAGTCGGCGAGTGTGGTGGTGGGGATCGTCTCGAAGCCGCTGTCGCCGCTCATGTCTGCCTCCGCCTTCCGCGAGGGTGCGCGTACGCCGTCCCCGGTTCGTGCCACGACGCGTGCGTGATGCTACGGGAGAGGGCCGCCCCGGCGCGTGGGCCCGCGGTCCGGTGTGATCGTGGTCCCAGTCGGATCACGGCGGGACCCTGCCGCGCTCCGGCCCCGTAGAGTGCCATGACAGAGGGTTTTGAACACGTTCAAGATCCGGGGGGACCCGGGGGGAGCGAGGCTGCGCCATGCGCAGTGGGGTGAAGAGAGGCGTGGTCGGGGGCGCGGTCGCGGTCGTCGCCGGGGGCATGGCCTGGGGTGGGCTGAACCTGTACCACGGCCTCACCGGCGGCAACGCCCACACGACGGACGAGGGCCTGGTGGGGCAGGCGGCACCGCGCAGCACGGCCCCCGCGCATCCCGGGCCGCTGAGCGCGGCCGAAGTGCGGGACACCGCACGGCGGTTCCTCGCCGCCTGGGCCTCGGGCGAGGACCCGCGGGAGCTCGCGCGGCTCACCGACTCGGCGGCCGAGGCCGCGCCGTACTTCACCGACTTCCGCGACTCCGCGCACGTCACGAAGGCCGTCATCACGCCGGGGACACCGGCAGGCGCGACCGTGCCGTACACCGTGCGCGCGACGGTCTCGTACGGCGGCGCGACCAAGCCGTGGACGTACCACGCGCAGCTCACCGTCGTGCGCGAGCGCGCCACGGGGCGCGCCGTGGTCGACTGGTCGCCGACGGTCGTCCACCCCGATCTGACGGCCACCACGACGCTCGTCACCGACCGGGCCGCCGCGCCGCCCGTCGAGGCCGTGGACCGCGACGGCGGGGTACTCGACGCGGCCCACTACCCCTCGCTCGGCCCGGTCCTCGACGAGCTGCGCCGGCGGTACGGCGCGCAGGCGGGCGGCAAGCCGGACATCACGCTGCGCGCCCAGGAGCGCGACGACAGTGCCGACGCCGGGCAGGGCGCCACACCGAAGATCCTGCTGACGCTGGCCAAGGGCCGCGCGGGCCGGGTCCCGACGACCATCGACGCCCGGGTGCAGGCGGCGGCAGAGGCCGCGGTGAAGCGGTACACCAACGCGTCGGTCGTCGCGGTCCGGCCGAGCACGGGCGCCGTGCTCGCCGTCGCCAACCACCGCGGCGACGGCTTCGACGCCGCGCTCCAGGGCGCCCAGGCGCCCGGCTCGACCATGAAGATCGTGACGTCCGCGCTGCTGCTCGAAAAGGGCCTCGCCGCGCCCGACCGGCCGATGGAGTGCCCGCCCACGGCCACGTACTACGGCCGTACGTTCCACAACGAGGACAACTTCTCCCTCAAGCCGGGCTCCGCGATGCGGGACGCGTTCGCGCAGTCCTGCAACACCGCCTTCATCAAGCTGATAGACGACACCAAGGACGACGCGGGCCTGGGTGAGGAGGCCCGCGAGGTCTTCGGCATCGGCAACAACGACTGGAAGACGGGCGTGGTGTCGTTCGACGGCAAGGTGCCCGCGGAGACGGGCGGCGAGGCAGCGGCCCAGTACATAGGCCAGGGCACGGTCCAGATGAACGCGCTGGACATGGTCTCGGTGACCGCCACCGTCAAGGCGGGCGCCTTCCACCAGCCGGTGCTGGTGCCGCAGTCCTTCGACCATCGCGAACTCGCCATCGCGCGGCGCGCGTTGGCGCCGTCCGTCGCTCAGGCCATCACCGGCATGATGCGTACGACGGCCCTCAGCGGCACCGCCGCGCACGCGATGGCGGGCCTCGGCGGCGACAAGGGCGCGAAGACCGGCTCCGCCGAGGTCGACGGGCAGGCCGTCTCCAACAGCTGGTTCACGGCCTTCCAGAACGACTGCGCCGCCACCGCCGTCGTCGACGCGGGCGGCCACGGGGCCGACGCGGCGGGGCCGTTGGTCGCCTCGGTGCTCGCGGCGGACTGACGCGGCGGGGCCGTTGGCGGCCTCGGTCCTCGCGGCGGACCGAGGCGGCGGGCTTGACATGTCGGGCGGGCGGCCGGGGATACGGCCGCGCCAGGCCCGACGGCCTCCTGGCCCCGCAGCCCCGGGGCCCCGCAGCCCCGGGGCCAGACGGCCTCGGGGCCAGACGGCCTCGGGGCCAGCCGGCCTCGGGGACGCCGCCCAGGGCCCCTGGGCCACAGGGGCCCTGGGCGGCGGGGCGGCCTAGCCGGCGCCGACCTCGGCGACGCCGGCCCAGATCGCGCTGCGTTCGGGCTTCGGCCTGAGCTGATCGGCCTGGTACCACTCGGGGGCCGTGACGAGGCCGGGCGGCACCAGCGTGAGGCGGTCCTCGTCGAAGAAGGGCTCTATCTCGGCGCGCCTGCGGAACTGCGCCTCGATCCTGCGCTCGTACGCGCCCGCCGCCTCGACGTCCTCGGGGAACTGGGTGACGTCGCCGTGACTGAGGACGAGGAAGCTGCCCGCGGGCAGCCGGCTCACCAGCGTGCGCACGATCGCCCGGGGGTCGTGGGCGTCGGTGACGAAGTGGAGCACGGCGACGAGGGACAGCGCGATCGGCCGGTCGAAGTCGAGGGTGCCGCCCGCCGCCTCCAGGATCGCCTCGGGGGCGCGCAGGTCCGCGTCGACGTAGTCGGTCCTGCCCTCCGGGCTGCTGACGAGCAGCGCGGCGGCGTGCGCCAGCACGATGGGGTCGTTGTCGGTGTACACCACGCGCGCCGCGGGGTTGACGCGCTGGGCGATCTGGTGGAGGTTCGGCGCCGTGGGGATGCCCGTGCCGATGTCGAGGAACTGGTCGATGCCGCGCAGCGCGAGCCAGCTGATGGCGCGGCGCATGAACGCCCGGTTCTGCGCCGCGGCCGACCGGAAGAGGCCGGGGAGTTCCTCGGCGAGTTCACGGTCTACGGCGTAGTTGTCCTTTCCTCCGAGCAAGTAGTCGTACACGCGCGCCGAGTGGGGACGGCTGGTGTCGATCTGCCCTTTCGGCCGTGGGGGGAGGTGAGGCATCGTCCGTCCTTCTGGTCGCGCGCCGCGCGGGCGGGTTCCGTCGCAGCCGCGCGCCCCGTCGCGAGGCGGGGCACGACCCCGCCGCACGGACCGTTCCTGGCCCCGGCGCGGCCCGCCCGTGCCCCGCCGGGCGGCGCGGCACGGGCCCTGCCGCGGTGCCGGGTGCCGGGGACGGCACGCCGCGGTGGCCGCCGGTCCTCGGGTGCGACTGCGAAGCGGTCATTGGCCGTTGAGCGTACGGGACCGGGCCGCCTCCCGTGAAGGCGACCGGGGCGGCCCGCGCACGAGAGCGCCGACTGCCAGCCGTCCGCGCGGACGAGGTCCGAGGGGCCCGAGGGACGCGGCTGACGCGCCCCGCGGGACCGTACCAACCGGCTTCCGGCTTCCGGCTTCCGGCTTCCGGCTTCCGGCTTCCGGCTTCCGGCTTCCGGTTCAGGGTAGGTCGAGGCGGCAGAGGGCCTCGCGGTGCGTGGGCCCGTACCCCAGTGCCTCGTTGACGCGGCGCATCGGCGCGTTGGTCTCGGCGGTGTCGGTCAACAGGCCGCCGAGCGCGGGGAACCGGGTGCGGGCGTACAGGACGGACGCCGACTTGATCCAGCGGGCGAGGCCGCGGCGCCGGTGTCCCGGGAGGACGCCGGTGCCGTAGTGCTGGGCGTCGCCTGTGCCGTCGCCGGGGACGACGAGTTCGGTGAAGGCGGCGACCGAGCCGTCGGCGGTGTCGACGGCGACGACGGTGTGCAGCAGGTCACCCCGGTCGGCGACGGCCCGCGCCGCCGCGCGCACCCGCCGGGCGTCCCACACCGCGGGGACCGTACCGTCGCCCGTGGGCATGTCGTCCATGGCGCGGCGCGCGTACGCGAAGCTCTCCGCGAAGCGGTCCGGCACCGCGCCGGACCAGGACTCCAACCGGTAGCCGGGATGGGGCCGTTCGACCGCGGCGGCGAGGGCGGCGGGGTCGGCGTCCGCGAGCGCGAGCCGCGTGTGGACCAGCGTGAGGGTCGTACGGAAGCCGCGCCGGGCGAGGAACCGCGCGCCGGGCGACCCCTCCTCGGCCCGCGCCGTCACCGTCCGCCGCCCCTCCTCGCGCGCGGCCTCGACGGTGGCGGCCAGCAGCAGGGTCCCCGCTCCCCTGCCCCGCTCGGCGGGGTGCACCCGCAGCTCGGCCTCGGCGAGGTGGTCGCGCCCCGGCCGCTCGTGCAGCAGCAGATATCCCGTACCGACCGGGCGGCCGTCCGCGCCCGCGTCCGCGACGACCCAGGCGCGGCGGCGGGTGCCCGGCGCCGGCCGCGGATCGCTCAGCGACGTGATCCGGAACGCGGTGGACAGCACGGGCCCGCCCGGGGGCGCCGGGGCGGCAGGCGGACCCTGAGGCTCGGACGGGCGCGTGGACGGGTCCTGAGGCGTGGACGGGTCCTGAGGCGTCGGCCTGCGCCCCGGCCCGTTCCGCGGTGGTTTCTGGGTCACGGTCCGCCGACCGTAACGACCGGCGGCCCCGGCCACAACCGGTCCGCGCGGGCGGGCCGCGGCGCACACGGGCCCCCGTCCGGGGCCCGCCGGGCCCCTACGACGGGTGGACACAGCCGGGACGTGCGCGCCTGCGCGGGGGTCGGCGTCGACAATGGCGGCATGAACGTGACGCCTGACCCCGACCGTGCGAACGACTCCGCCGCGTCCGTCCAGCGGCCCGCGGCCGGGGGCGGCGATGCCGCGACCGGTGCCGTGTGGGCGGCGCTCGGCGGGCCGCCCGCGCTGCTCGAACGGGTCTCCTACGAGGGCGCGGCGGACGTCCTGCCGTCCCGGCTGCCCGTACGGGAGCTGGCCCGTGCCACCGTCGGCGCCGCCTCACTCGCCGCGGCCGAGCTGCTGGCCGTACGGCGCCGCGGCGAAGGCGCGCCCGACGCGGACGCGCACGTCCGGCGGGCGGGAGCGGCCGGTGCCGGCGACACGGTGGCCGTCCCGGCGGACGCGGTGCCCGCGGTGGCGGTCAAGGAGGGCGCCGTCGCGACCGCGTTCGTCAGCGAGCGGCACCTGCGGATCGACGGCAGGCGCCCCGCGCCCTTCGCGCCGCTGTCCCGCTTCTGGCCGGTCGCGGACGGCTGGATCCGCACCCATGCGAACTACCCGCACCACCGGGCCAGGCTGCTGCGCGCCCTCGGCATGGAGGACATCGGCGACGACGCCAGGCTCGTGGCGCGCGTCGAGACGGCCCTCGCCACGAGTCGTGCCGCGGACGTCGAGGAGGCCGTGTACGCGGGCGGCGGGCTCGCCGTGCGCGTCGCCGCGGGACCGGTGGAGCGGACCCTGCCGCTGGTGGAGACCGCGCGCGGCGGGACGGGCGGCGGGACGCGGCCGCTGCCGCCCGCCGCGCTGCCCGCGCAGGGTGTGCGCGTGCTCGATCTGACGCGGGTGATCGCGGGGCCCGTCGCCACCCGCACCCTCGCGCTCCTCGGCGCCGACGTGCTGCGCGTGGACTCGCCGCGCCTGCCGGAGATGCCGGAGGCGCACGCGGACACCGGCCTCGGCAAGCGGTCGACGCTGCTCGACCTCGGCGCGGCGGCGGACCGCGCGACCTTCGACGAACTGCTCGCCACCGCCGATGTGATCGTCACCGGCTACCGGCCGGGCGCGCTCGACCGGCTCGGCCTCTCCGCGGGCGAACTGCGCGAGCGCCACCCCGGCCTCGTCGTGGCGCAGCTGTCCGCGTGGGGCTGGTCGGGGGTGGGGCCGTGGGCACAGCGCCGGGGCTTCGACAGCCTGGTGCAGGCGGCGACGGGCATCGCCGCCGTGGAGGCGGCCGAGGACGGCACGCCCGGCGTGCTGCCCGCCCAGGCCCTCGACCACGGCACCGGTTATCTCCTCGCCGCCGCCGTGCTGCGGTCGCTGACCGCGCGGCAGGCGACGGGCGCGGGTTCCCGCGTACGGCTGTCCCTCGCGGGCACCGCGCAGTGGCTGCTGCACGGCCTCGCGCCCCACCCGCTGCCCGGCCCGCCCTACGCACCCGACCAGTACGTCACCCAGGAGCCCTCACCCGAGCTCGGTGTGCGGCACGCCCTGCCGCCGCTGCACTACGAGGGCGCGCCCGCCGACTGGAACCACCTGGCCACCCCGTGGGGCTCGGACACCGCCAACTGGCTGTGAGCGCGGGCCAGGCGCCCGATACGGTCGGGCCATGAGCGACACGGGCGGGGGAAGTGGGCGGCGGGCGGCCGGGGGCGAGGGCCGCGGCGCGCCTGGCGGCGTGCCGGGGCGGGCCGGGGGCGTGGACTGGAGCGGGCGGCCCGCGTGGTTCGTCGTCAACGAGTCGGCGGCCTTCCTGGTGGAGCTCGCGGCGTTCGCCGCGCTGTGCTGGTGGGGGCTGCGCGCGGGCGGCGCGCTGTTCGCCGTGGTGGTGCCGCTCGCGGCGATGGTGGTGTGGGGGCTGTTCGCCGCGCCGCGCGCCCGCTTCACGGTGCCGCTCGCCGTGGTCCTGCTGGTGAAGACCGTGGTCCTGGGCGGCGGCGCGGTCGCGCTGTGGGGTGCCGGGCGGCCGGTGTGGGCGGTGGTGCTCGGCGCCGTGGTCGTCCTCAACACCGCGCTCGCCGAGGCGTCCCGCCGCCGCTGCACCGGCGCCGACACGGGCACGGGCTCCCCCTCCGGCTCCGGCTCCGGCTCCGGCTCCGGCTCCGGCTCCGGCTCCGGCTGACGGTATGGGCAGGGGCTGACCGTACAGGCGCGGGCCGACCGTACAAGGCGCCGGCCGTACGGGCGGGACGGGACGCCACGGGACTGCCCGGCGGCACGGGCGGCACCGGCGGGGGCATCGCAACGCCGCCGCTACCGCCCCGGCGCGCCCGCCAGCGCGCGGTGGATGTCCCCCGAGGCGCGGGAGAGGCGCTCGCCCGTGCCGCCCCAGCGCAGGGCGATGATCTCGGCGGCGATGGAGACGGCGGTCTCCTCCGGGGTGCGGGCGCCGAGGTCGAGGCCGATCGGCGAGGCGAGGCGCGCCAGGTCCGCCGCCGCCACGCCCTCCTCGCGCAGGCGCGCCGTCCGCTCGGCGTGGGTGCGGCGGCTGCCCATCACCCCGATGTACGCGGCGGGCGTGCGCACCGCGGCCCGCAGCAGCGGCACATCGAACCGGGGGTCGTGGGTCAGCACGCACACCACGGTGCGCTCGTCCACCTCGGTGCGGGCCAGGTACTCGTGCGGCCAGGCCCGCACGACCTCGTCGGCGGCGGGGAAGCGCTCGGGCGTGGCGAAGGCGGGGCGCGCATCGCACACCGTCACCCGGTAGCCGAGGAAGGCGCCCATGCGGGCGGTCGCGGCGGCGTAGTCGATCGCGCCGAACACCAGCATCCTGGGCGGCGGCCTGAAGGACTGCACGAACACCGTCACCTCCTCCAGGCGCCGCTGGCCGCGCCTCCCGTAGTGCCGCACACCCGTGGCGCCCTGCGCGAGCAGCCCGCGCGCGTCCTCGTCCACGGCGGTGTCGAGCCAGGGGTGGCCGCCGAGGGCGCCCGAGGCGCGGGACGCGGTCAGCGAGCGGCGGGCGCCGAGCGGCGCGGCGCCTCCGGTCACCGTCGCCACCGCGACGTGCTCCCCCGCCGCGATCGCGTCGAGCACCTCGCCGAGCGCGGCACGGGCCGCGCCGTCCCCGTACGGCACGATCAGTACGGACAGCACGCCGCCGCAGGTCAGCCCGACGGCGAAGGCGTCGTCGTCGGAGACGCCGTAGGTCTCGGACACGGCCTCGCCGCTCGCCAGGGTGCCGAGCCCCGCCTCGTACACGGCGCCCTCGACGCAGCCGCCCGAGATGCTGCCGATCACCCGGCCCTCCTCGGTCACGGCCATGGTGGCACCGGGGTCGCGGGGCGCGCTGCCGCGCACGCCGACGACGGTGGCGAGCGCGAACGGCGTGCCGGACGCGACCAGTTCACGCAGCTGCGGCAGGATCTCACGCATCGGTGCCTCCTCGGGAAGGCGCCGGGACGGCTCCGGCAGGCCTCCCGGGACCCAGGTGTGGTTCTGTGGTGTACGAGGGGTGCGGGGTGTGCGGGTGTCGTGGGACGTGCCCGAGCCGGGCGGTGGACGAGGACGGGAGCGTACGGCGAGTGGCGGTGTCGGGGTGAGCGGCGTGAGCGGTGAGACCGGTGTGACCAGTGAGACCGGCGCGCGTGGTGTGAGTGGTGCGAGTGGTGGGGACGGCGCGGGTGCGGACGGGGCGGCGCAGGCGCGCGCCGTGCTCCACGGGGCGGGCCTGACGGCGGGTGAGCGGGAGATCCTGCGGGTGCTCGGCCGGTCGGAGGACCTGGACAGCGTCGGCTCGCAGATCGTGGTGTCGCTCGGCGCCTCCATCATCGAGGGCAGACTGCGGCCGGGCGAGGACCTGAACTCCGTCGACCTGGCCCGCCGCTTCGGCAGCAGCCGCACCCCGGTCAGGGAGGCCCTGGCGATCCTGGAGCGCGAGGGCCTTGTGGAGGTCCCGGCGCGCAAGCGGCCCCGGGTGCGCAGACTGGGGATCGCCGAGGTCAGGGAGATCTACGAGCTCCGCGCCGAGTTGTACGCGCTGGTGAGCCGCCGCATCGTGGAGCACTGCCCCGACACGGCGGCCGGCGACCGGGGCGCGGACGGCCCGGGCAGCGGGGGCGCGGACGGCCGGGGCGGCCAGGGCGCGGGCGCGGACGGCGGCAGCCTGGACGAGCTGCGGGCGGCGCAGGCGGAGTTGGAAGCGGCAGCGGCGGCCGGCGATCCCGAGCGGTTCTTCTGGTCGATCGTCGGCTTCCGCAACACGGAGGCGCGGCTCGCGGCCAACGAGACCGTGCGCGGCGTCCTCGACTCGGTGGGTATCAGGACACTCCAGCTGCGCCACCTCAGCCTTTCGCTGCCCGGCCGGGTGGAGACATCTGTCGCCGACCACCGGCGGCTGATGAAGGCGTACACGGACCGGGAGGCGGATCTCGCCGCGGCGCTCACCCGCTCCATCGTGCGGCGCAGCCTCGCCGCGCTGGAGAGCTCCGGCTGGAACGGCTTCTCCGCATGACCCCGCGGGTCCCCGCGCGCCGCCGGAGCCGGGTGCCCGCGCCGGTCCGCCCCTCACAGGGCCCGCCCCCGGCCGGCCGCGAGTCCCGCGAACAGGTCGGATCCACTCAGCACGCGCTCGCGCGCCGCGCCGTCCTGCTTGGCGGCGTCCAGGGCCCCGACCGGCCGGTCGAGCCGCATCGGGAACGGGTAGTCGCTGCCGAGCACCACCCGGCCGGGCGCCGCGAAGTCCAGCAGGTGGCGCAGGGCGTCGTCGTCGTGCAGCACGGTGTCGAAGTAGAGCCGTCCGGCCAGCTGCCGGGGACTGAGCGCGCCCCGGGCACGGGCGGCGGGCGGTGCCGCGGTGAACCCGCGGTCCAGGCGGCCGATCTGATACGGCACGAAGCCGCCGCCGTGCACCAGCAGCACCCGCAGCGCGGGATGGTCCTCAAGCACCCCGCCGAGCATCAGGGCCGCGGCGGCGAACGTGGTCTCCGCGGGGTTGCCCACCAGGATGTGCAGGAAAAGCCGCCGCATGCGCTCGGGCACGTCCAGCTCGGCCGGGTGCACGATCACCGGCACGCCGAGGTCCTCCGCGGCGCCCCAGAACGGCGCGAGCGACGGATCGTCCAGGCCGAGCTCACCGACCCGGGCGCCGATCTGCACCGCCTCGTGCCCCAACTCCTCCACTGCACGGCGCAGTTCGGCCGCCGCCAGGTCGGGGGCCTGGAGCGGCACCGCGGCCGCGGCCCTGAATCTCCCGGGGTGCGCGGCGCGCAGCGCCGCCGTCGAGTCGTTCTGCACGCGGGCCAGCCACAGGCCGTCCTCCGGCGGGAGCTCATAGCCCGCGAGGTCCATCCAGGGCGCGACGAGCTGGACGTCGACCCCGGCGGCCGCCATCCACTCCAGGCGCGCCGCCACGTCGTTGAGCTGCGGGATCAGCGGCAGCCCGCTCAGCCTGCTGCCGACCTCGACCCGGGTCACCCGGTGGCCGCCCGCCTCCTGCGCGACCAGCTGGACGCCGTGGACCCCGCCCTCCTCGCGGATGCGCTCGACGGCGTGCTCGCCGACGTGGTGCGCGTGGACGTCGAGGACGCTCATGACGCCTCCCCCGCGCCGGTGGGCGTCCCGGCGCCGAGGCCGGCGATCCGGGCGAGCGCGTCGGCGACGACGCCCGGGTTCTCCAGCGGCGTCAGGTGCCGGGTGCCGGGCACCACCACGGCGGGCTCTTCGCCGATGAGCGCGGCGAGCTCGCGGGCCATGGCGGGCGGTGTCGCGGAGTCGTCCTCGCCGACGAGGACCGCGGCAGGGTGCGGGATGCGCGGGGCCGTCCCGCGCAGGTCGGCGGCGCCGAGCATGGTGCAGGTCGCCTCGTACGCCGCGAGGGTGTTGGCGGTGAACACGCCCGTCAGGTGGTCCATCAGGTCGGGCTCTGCCGCGCGGAACGCGTCCCCGAACCAGCGGGTCAGCTGGAACGGGATCAGCGACGCGAGCCCCTCCTCGCGCGCCTTCGCCGCGCGCCCCGCCCAGTCGTCGGGCGCCGTGGGCCCGTACCAGGCCGTGGTGTCGACGAACAGCGCGCCCCGCGTACGGCCGCGGTGGCGCGCCGCGAAGTCCTGCGCGACGCAGCCGCCCATCGAGCAGCCCGCGACGACGGTGTCCCGCCAGCCGAGGTGGTCCAGCAGGTCCGCCAGGTCGTCCGCGAACTGGGCGGTCGTGTAGGGGCCCGCCGGCCGCCCCGACCTGCCGTGGCCCCGGCAGTCGTAGACGACGGTCTCGGCGCGCCCGGCGAGCAGCGGCGTCACCCGGGACCACAGGGACCGGTCGAGCGCCAGGCTGTGCACCAGGGCGATGCGGGGCGCGCCCGCGGGCCCGGGAGTGTGCGTGTACGACAGGACGACGCCGTCGCGTGTGCGCGCCTCGCCCTCGACTGCGGTGTCCACGGCGGTCATCGGTCTCCTCCTCGGTGCTGCGCGGCGGCGCGGGCCCGGCCTGCTGCCCCGGTCAGCGCGCGCCGCGCGAACTCGGCGATCATCCGCGTCTTGTACGCCGCGGAGCCCTTCACGTCGTCGTACGGCCTGGTGCCCGACGCGGCGCGCCGCGCGGCCTCGGCGATCAGGGCCTCGTCCACGGCGCCGCCGAGCAGGTCGTCGAGCGGGACCGCCACCGGGCCGCCCTCGACCGACCCGACGGCGAGCGAGAGCCGCTCGGCGCGGCCCGTGCGGCCGTCCGGCCCACTGAGTCCGACAACGGCGGCGACATGGACGCAGGCGTACTCCCACACGCCACGTACCAGGAACTTCTCGTACGCGGAGCCGGTGGCAGCGCCCTCGGGCAGCGGCGGCAGCACGACGCTCTCGATCAGCTCGCCGCGCCGCAGCCCGGCCCCGCCGCCCGCCAGGTCGGCGGGGGCCAGAGCCCGGGTGCCCGTGCGGGCGCCGCGCACGGTGAGCACGGCGCCCGCGGCGGTGAGCGCGACCGGCGGGTCGTGGGCGTCGTCGCGCGCGGCGATGTTCCCGCCGAGCGTGACGAGCCTGCGGATCCTGGCGGTGGCGACGACGCCGCACGCCTCCGCGACGACGGGCCACACCCGGGCCAGCGCGGGGTCGGCCGCGCACGCGTCGAGCCGGGTGGCCGCGCCGATGGTGAGGCTCCCGTCGTCCCCGGTGCGGATGCCGGCGAGCCCCGGCAGTCCCGCGACCGACACCAGGGTGCGGCCGGCGGCCGGCCTGCGGTGGTGCCTCGCGAGGGTGTGCCCGACGCCGCCGCCGAGCACGGCGGCGCCGTCCTCGGCGAGCAGCGCGAGCGCCTCGTCCAGCGTGCGGGGCACGGCGACGGCCACGGGTGGCCGGGGCGCGGGGGCCGTGCCGTCCGTGACGGGTCCTGGTGCGAAGGTCGTCATCGGTCGTCCCCTTCCGTTTCCGTGCCGGGGCGCACGGCGCCGGCACCCGTACGCGGGGCCGGGTCCGCGCCGCCGGGCGGCGGTGCCGACCTGGCGTCCTGAGCCACCGGGTCGGCGGTGCCCGGTGGCGCGCCCTCGGGCGCCATGCCCCAGAAGATCTTCTCCGCCGTGATCGGCAGCTCGTGGACCCGCACGCCCACGGCGTCGGCGACCGCGCTCGCGATGATGGACGGCACGGGGTCGAGGGAGATCTCGCCGACGCCCTTCGCGCCGAACGGGCCGGTCGGCTCGTAGGAGTCGGCGAACCCGATGTGCAGCGTGCGCGGCATGATGCCCGCGGTGGGGAGCTTGTAGTCGCCGAAGTTGGGCCGGGCGGGCGCGCCGTCCCGCCAGGCGAACCGCTCGGCGACCGCCATGCCGAGGCCCTGTGCGATGCCGCCCTCGACCTGCCCCTCCGCGAGCGGCGGGTTGAGGACCGTGCCGCAGTCGACGACCGCGGCGAACTCGGTGACCGTGATCGCGCCCGTCGCCGGGTCGACCTCCACCTCGGCGGCCTCGGCGGCGAAGTTGTACGCGCCGGACTCGTTGCCGTACCTGGACTGGTCGGGGAACTCGGAGGGGTTGTCGAACGAGCCGACGCCGACGACCGGTTCGCCGTCCGGGCGGTACAGCTCGGCCCGTACGACCGTGCCCACGGGCGAGGACACCGGGCCCTCGCCGTCCGGGCCTGCGGGACCGTGGACGACGCCGTCCTCCACCCACAACTGGGACGCGGGCCTGCCGAGCTGCCGGGACGCCGCTTCGAGCAGCCGCCCGCACGCCTGCTCCGCCGCGCGCTTGACGGCGTTGCCCGCGACGTACGTGACCCGGCTGGCGAGCGCGCCCAGCGCGTGCGTCGTCAGATCCGTGTCGGGCCGGGAGACGGAGACGTCCGCGACGGGCAGGCCGAGTTCGGCCGCGGTGATCTGGGCGAGCGTGGTCCTGGCACCCGTGCCGATGTCGCCCTCGCCGACGATGACCGCGGCGCGGCCGTCCTCGGTGAGCCGGACGATCGCCGAGCTGCCGTCGTAGTCGCCGAAGCTGCGCCGCCCCGACACATGGACGCTGACTCCCATCGCGAGTCCGCGGTGCGGAGTGGGGTGCGCGCGCTTGCCGTACCAGTCGATGGCGTCGGCCGCCTTGCGTATGCACTGCTTCAGCTCGCAGCTGGTGATCTTGTGGTTGTGCGGGGAGACGCTGCCCTGCTCCACGGCGTTGAGCAGGAACAGGTCGGGCACCTCGATGCCCAGCTTCCCGGCCGCCAGGTCCCACGCCTGCCCGACCGCCCAGTCGGCGGACGGGTTGCCGAAGCCGCGGAAGGCGCCCGTCGGCACCAGATTGGTGTACACGAGCCGCGAATGCGCCTTCACCGCACGGTAGTTGAACAGTGCGTCGTGCCGGACGGTGGCGGCGCCGAGCACCGCCTGCGCCTTGCCGGTGTAGGCGCCGTTGTCCGCGGTGACCTCGATGTCCTTCGCCGTGACCAGGCCCGACGCGGTGAAGCCGAGCTTCACCCGGTACCGCATGGGGATACGGGGGCGGCCGGCGAGGAACTCGTCCTCGCGGGTGTTCACCAGCTGCACCGGCCTGCCGGTCCTGCGGGCCAGGATCGCGCAGATCACCGAGGTGTTGTCGTCGCCCGACTTGCCGCCGAAGCCGCCGCCGATCTCCGTCTGCACCACCCGCACAGCCCGCAGCGGCAGGCCGAGCGCGGTGGCGTAGCGCTGCCGTGCGAGGAACGGCGTCTGGGTGTTGACCCACATCGAGACCCGGTCGCCCGACCACTCGGCGGTGCAGCCGATGGTCTCGATGGCGGCGTGCCACTGCCGCGCGGTCTCCCACACGCCCTCCACGACGACGTCGCTGCGCTCGAACCAGTCGTCGGCGCCGCCCCGGTCGAAGGCGAACTCGTGCGCCACGTTGCCCTCGGCGTCGTCGTGCACGAGCGGCGCGCCCTCGGCGAGCGCCTCGTCGAGCGAGAGCACCGCGGGCAGCGGCTCGTACGCGACGGAGATCAGCTCGCAGGCGCGGCGTGCGGTCTCCAGGTCGCGGGCGGCGACCGCGGCGACCTCGTCGCCCACGTACCGGACGCGGTCGAGGGCGAGCGGATACAGGTCGGGCCTGAAGGCACCCCACTTGACCTTGGCGGTGTCGGCGCCGGTGATCACGGCGTGCACCCCGGGCAACCGCTCGGCGCGCGAGGTGTCGACGCGCAGCACGCGGGCGTGGGCGTGCGGGGAGCGCAGGACCGCGCCGTACAGCATGCGCGGCAGGCGGGAGTCGGCGGCGTACGAGGCGCGGCCCGAGACCTTCTCCAGGGCGTCGATGCGCTCGACGGGGCTGCCGATGAGTGGCGGCAGCACGGCCCTGCCCAGGTCGAGGGGGGCGGCGGGGGCCGTGGTGGGGAGGTCGGTGGTGGACATCAGCGCTCCCCCTCACCCGCGTCGCGGCCGGGGGCGCCGGGCCCCGCGGTCTCCAGGGCGACGGCCTCGCGCGCGGCGGCGAGGATCTTCACATAGCCCGTGCAGCGGCAGTAGTTGCCGTCGACTGTCTCCCGCAGGCGCTCCTCACCCGGCTCGGGGTCGCCGTCGAGGAGGGCGCGCAGCGCCATGATGTGGCCGGGGGTGCAGAACCCGCACTGGAAGCCCGCCTTGTCGACGAACGCCCGCTGGACGGGGTCGAGCCCGTCCGGGCCGCCGAGGCCCTCGACCGTGCGCACGTCGCGGCCCTCGACCAGGCCGGCCATCTGGAGGCAGGACGGCACGGCCTCGCCGTCCACGATGACCGTGCAGGCTCCGCAGTAACCGATCGCGCAGCCGGACTTGGTGCCGGTCAGGCCGAGGTCGTGGCGGAGCACGTCGAGCAGGGGCGCGCCGGGGTCCTGGACATGGACTTCCACGTCCTCCTCGTTGAGCCGGAAACGCAGAGGTACGGACATGGTCTTCCTTGCCTGGGTCTCGTGCGGGTGCGGGTGCCTCGTGCCGGTGTGTTCGGCGCCGGCGCGATCGGTGTGTCGGGCGCCGGCGCCGCTGCGACCGGCGCGGTCGGTCCCGGACCCGGTGTGTTCGGTGTGTTCGGTGTGTTCGGTGTGCGCGGTGTGCGCGGTGTGCGCGGTGTGCGCGGTGTGCGCGGCGCGTTCCGTACGGGCGGGACGGCCGGTGTGTCCGGCGCGCTCGCCGGCGCCGGCGCGGGCGCCCCGGGCCTGCGCGGTGCCGCTCATGGCTCCTCCCCCGTCCAGCCGGAGCGCTCTATGGCCGCGAAACCGCCCCTGACCAGGGACTGGGTCAGCGCGGACGCCAGGTCCGCGTCCCGGTCCTCGTAGGCCCGCAGCAACCGTGCGTGGTCCTCGACCGACGGGCCGAGCCTGCCGGGCTGCGACAGGCTGAGGTGGCGCAGCTGGAGGGCGCGCAGCCCGAGCGTGTCGAGGACGCGGCGCAGGGTGGCGTCCCGCGCGATCGCCGCCTCGGTGTTGCGGTACTGGACGTTGACCCAGAAGTACCGGTCCACGTCGTCCTCGGCCGCCGCCGCCTCAAGGGCCCCCTGGTGGCCGCGCAGCAGCTCCAGGTCCTCCGGCGTGGCGACCCGGCACACCGAGTGGCTGACCACCGCGTACAGCTCGGCGCGCAGGTTGTACAGCTCCCGCACCTCGCTGAGCAGCAGCCGCGCCACCCGGGGCCTGCGACGCGCGGTGATCTGCACGAACCCCTCGCGCTCCAGGACCAGCAGCGCCTCCCGCACGGGCGTCCTGCTGCTGTTGAACGTCCGTGCCAGCTCGACCGAGTTGAGGTCGTCGCCGGGCGAGAGCCGACCCTCGATGATCTCCGCGGCGACCGCGACGGCTATCTCGTCGGCGATGCTGGCGCCCGCGATGCCCCGGTTGAGCATGCGGGTGAGCTCATGCCGCCTGGCGGTGTCCCCGATCGTGGGGTAGGCGGGGCGGATCGGCACCGCACTCACCACGAACCGCCGAGCGCGTCGGGCCAGCGCCGCACGACCCGGTCGATCAGCTCCTCGCTGGCCTCGGCGACGGGCGGGAAGGAGTCGATCCTGCTCCAGGGGCGGCACGCGTCGATCACCGCGCGGGTGTTGAACGGCGGGGCATCCTTCTCCCGCAGCGGGTCGACCCGGCTCCCCCAGGTCTTGCGCATGGTCTCGATGTCCTCTGCGGGGTCCGTGCGGGTGCACATCGCCCACACCACGTCGCTGAGGCTGCGCGGGTTGACGTCCGCGTCCACGACGACCACGAACTTGTTCATGTACGCGGCGGCGGGCAGCTGCGCCGCGAGGTAGCCCGCCTGCCTGGCGTGGCCCGCGTACCGCTGCTGGACCGCGACGGCGAGCAGCTGCCGCCCGCCGCCCGCCTCGTGCGCCCACACCCCCTCGACGCCCGGCAGCCCGGCCTGGATCAGCGCGTCCTGGATCATCGCGGACTTCATGACGCTGCGCATGTACGAGTAGTCGTGCGGGGGCTTCCCGGGGGGCGCCCCCAGCTGGATGGGGTCGTCGCGGTGGTAGATCCGCTCGATGTCCAGCGTCAGCACGGGCTCGGCGCCGCCGCTGTAGTACCCCGTCCACTCGCCGAACGGGCCCTCCTGCTCCCGCCGGTCCGGGTAGAGCCAGCCCTCCACCGCGATCTCCGAGGTGGCGGGGATGGGCAGCCCCGTGACCTCGCCCCTGATCACGTCGACGGGCCGGCCGAGCACGGCGCCCGCGTACTCCAGCTCGGAGACCCCGGTGGGCACCTCCGTGCCCGCGACGACCAGCAGCAGCGGGTCGTGCCCGAACGAGGCGGTAACCGGCGCCCTGCCCTCCCGGGCGAACCACTCCCGCACATGGGCCGCGCCGTGCTTGCCCGCCTCGATGTTGACGCTTGCGGCGCGGCCGTCGTTCTGCACCTGCATGCGGTACGCGCCCGCGTTGAGCACGCCCGTCCCCGGGTCGATGGTGAACACGGCGCACCCGGTGCCGATGTAGCGGCCGCCGTCCGCCTCGTGCCACTGCGGGACGGGGAAGTCCAGCAGGTTCGCCGCGTCGCCCGCGACGACGTTCTCCTTGACGGGTCCCGTCTCCACCTCGCGCACCGGGTAGCGCGAGGCGTTGGCCGCCCACTCGCCCGGCTTGCTGCGCAGCGCCTCCACCAGGGCGCGGTCGTCGAGGTCGGTACCGAGCCTGAGGGTCATCCCGAGGCGGCGGGCGTTGCTCATGGACGCGGTCAGCACCCGCTGCCCGGTGCGGTGGCCGACGATGTCGTCGAAGAGGAGCGCGGGCGGTGCGGGCCGCTTGTAGTTGGCCTCGGACGCGGCCCCGATCTCCTTGTCCCAGTGGGCACCGGTGATCGTTTTGACCTCGCCGAGCTTCTCCGCGAGCGCGAGCCAGCCCCGCAGGTCGTCGATGCTGTCAAGTGACGCCATGTCACTCACCCTTCGTCTCGTCCGCGGGGCCGCCGCCGGTGCGCCACGGGCACCGGCGGCGGTCGCGGGTCACCGGTACAGGGAGTCGATGAAGCCGGAGTCCCTCAGCTTGTCGACGTAGGAGTTGTCGATGAACTCGTCGGTGTCCTTCGGCATCGTGCCGACGCCCTTGGCGACGGTCGCGGCGAACGCGTCGTGGACGAGCCGCGGATCGACGCGCGGGTCCTTCGCCCACAGCTTGTCGAAGAAGTCGTACGAGTACTCGGCGAGCGCCTTGTTGTCGACGCCGCTGTGTTTCATGATGCTGCGCACCGCCGCGTCCCTGTCGTTGTGCAGCATGGCCAGGCACTCGGCCTCCGACTTGGTGAAGGCGGCGACGGCCTTGCCGTTGGCGGAGAGGTAACCGGTCTTCACCGTGTAGGCGTTGGCCGCGGTGGGCAGATCGGTGAAGTCCATGACCTTCTTGAAGCCCTTCTGCCGGGTCTTGGTGCCGGTGGGCGGCTGGGTGACGATCGCGTCGACCGCGCCGTTCTCCAGGGCGGACACCTCGGCCGGGGTGGACTTCAGGTAGATCTTCTGGATGTCCTTCTGCGACCAGCCGTTCTTCTTGATGAGCGCGTCGACCGCCGCGTCCCCGAGGGAGCCCGGCGAACTCAGGCCGATCTTGCGGCCCTTGAGACCGTCGCCCGCGGTGAGGGACTTCTTGCCCCACATCTCCATGTAGTAGCGCTTGATCGGCAGGGCGATGTAGCGCAGGTCGACCCCCTTGAGGTTCATCGCGCCCGCCGCGGTCGCCGTGGTGGCGCCGACACCGATCTGCACGCTGTTGCTGACGAGGGCGGCCACCAGCTGGGACGAGCTGTTCAGCAGGGTGATCTTCACGTCGAGGCCGTTCTTCTTGAAGACCCCCGCGTCCTCACAGATGTACAGGTCGGAGTAGGCGGCGCCGATGGCCGTGTAGCCGACCGTGATCTTCATGCTGGACGGCTGGATCGACGCGCTGCTCGTGGCCGCGCAGCCGGAGGCGGTCAGCGCGAGGGCCGCGGCCAGCGGGACGGCGAGCCGCACGGCGCGCCGCGGGCGCCACGGCACGGGTACACGCATGCGCATACGGGCCTCCTCTCAGTCCGTCGCGGACCAGAACGTGAACCGGCGCTCCAGGTAGCCCACGCCCCGCGTCAGGGCGATCGCGACCACCGCGATCACCGCGATCGAGGCCATCGCGTCGTCCATCTCGAAGTTCGACGTCTGCAACTGGACCTGGTAGCCGAGGCCCGATGACCCCATGAACAGCTCGGCGACGATCGCGCCGATGAGGGCGCGGCCCACCGCCTGCCGCACACCGGCGAGGATGTACGGGAGGGTCGCGGGAAACGCGACCGCCCGCAGTGTGTACATGCGGGAGGCGCAGTAGACGCGGGACACCTGCGCGTACGCCGGGTCGAGGTTGCGGGTGCCGGCGATCACGTTGATGAGCAGCGGGAACATCGCGCTCCACACCACGATGACCAGGCGGGCGTTCATCCCGATGCCGAACCAGAAGATCAGCATGGGCAGGAACACCACGTACGGCACCGAGTACAGGATGCTGATCAGCGGGTCGGTCAGCCCGTACAGGTACTTGTTGCGGCCGATCAGGAGGCCGACGGGTATCCCGACGACGACCGAGATCGCCATGCCGAGCGCGACGATCGACAGGGTCGAGCCGAG
The DNA here is from genome assembly GCF_039540215.1 of Streptomyces tremellae. Taxonomy (NCBI): domain Bacteria; kingdom Bacillati; phylum Actinomycetota; class Actinomycetes; order Kitasatosporales; family Streptomycetaceae; genus Streptomyces; species Streptomyces tremellae. Next base: position 105,009 of record NZ_BAABEP010000008.1, on the reverse strand, counting down.
CGGCGACCAGATGGTGCCCGAGGTGACCGAGTCGATCAGCGCGACGAAGGCCCCGGCGGGCGAGCTGCTGAAGTTGGGGTCGACGATCCCGGTGGACGAGCAGAGCTGCCAGACGGCGAGCACCACCGCGAGACCCACCACGCCGAGGATCAGATTGAGGCGGCGGCCCGATCCGCGGCGCCGGCCCCGCCGCGCCACCCGGACCGGGGGCCCGACCCTATCCGACGACAGGTGTGTTGCTGCCACGGTCGCTCGCCGCCCTTCGTCCCGGCTGTGTCTGGCTCATGACGAGCCCGAGGATGTAGTCGTTCAACTCCTGGAATCCGGGGGACCGCTTCACGGCGGCGTCCCGGGGGCGCGGCAGGTCGATGTCCACCACCTCGACCAGGTGCGCGGGTCCGCTGGAGAACACCGCCACGCGGTCGGCGAGGAACACGGCCTCCGGCACGTCGTGCGTCACGAACACAGCGGTCTTGCCCTGGCCCGCCACATCGGCCTGCCAGATGCGGGTCAGCTCCTCCTGCATGACCTCCCTGGTCTGCGCGTCGAGCGCGGAGAACGGCTCGTCGAGCAGGAGGAGGTCGGGGTCGGTGGCGAGCGCGCGGGCGAGATTGACCCGCTGGCTCATGCCGCCGGACAGCTCGCGCGGATAGACGCGCTCCTTGCCCGCGAGTCCGACGAGCTCCACCAGCTCGGCGACTCTGGCCCGGCCCTTGGCGTCGAGGCGCTGCTGGGCCTTGAGGCCGAACTCGATGTTGGCCGTCACCGTGGCCCACGGGAACAGCGACGCCTGCTGGAAGACGAGCGAGCGGTCGGGCGCGGGGCCCGATATCTGCGTGCCGTTGAGCTCCAGGCGGCCCGAGGTCACCGGAACCAGGCCCGCGAGCGCGGTGAGGAACGTGGTCTTGCCGCACCCGCTCGGGCCCACCACGGCGACGAATTCGTTCTCCGCGATCTCGAACGAGAGCCCGTCGCACGCCAGCGAGAACGCCTCGGTGCGCGAGGACCAGTGCCCGAGCCGCAGGTCGTCGACGACGAGTTTGGACGTTGGGTGGTTCACGGATACCTCCTTACGAAGGGGGAGCCGGTCACACGGTCGGACACCCGTGAGCGGGGCGGGGCGGGCGGCATCGGGAGGACCGGAACGGCACGCGGAGGGCCTGTCCTGGCCCCGCACGGCACGCCCGCCGAGACCGCTCCGTCACGGCTCGTCGCAAAGTGTCGACACTAAGATTCAAACAGCACCCCCGGCCGATGTCCATAGCGTTGCGAACACCCGTCCAGATTGCTTCACGCGCGCGATATTGACGTTCTCCGGCCACCGCCGACCGCACGCCGATCGCACGCCGACCGCACGCGGACCGCTGTACGGCGCCCCCGGGCGCGGCCGGTTCCCGCGGCCCTTAAGGTGAGGAAAGCCCGCACAGGGGACAACCGGGCGGCACAATCCGGCACCCGGCCCCGCCCGCCGCCGCCCCGCGCCCCGCGCGCACCGCCGCCCGTCGGCAGGACTGCCCGACGGCGGGCCCCCGACAGCCGCGCGCCCGGCCTTCGGCGCCCCGCGGCACCCCCACGGCACCCCCACGACATAAAGTGTCGACACTTTCTGTCACGGGAAGTGGTCCCGCCGCCCGGCAGCCGGACAGCGGCGGCTCACCCCCGGGCCCCACCCGCACCACCGGCCGCCCGCAGCCGCTTACCGGCGCCGCCGCCGGGGTGTCCCTCCGGCTCCGCCGCCGGGGCGGCCGCTGCTCGGCGGCGCACCGGCCACGGCACCGCCCAGGGCGCGCGGGCGCGCCGCCCACGCCCAGAACGCGCGGCGCGGCGCCCGGGGCGCGCTCCACCGCACCCGGCCGCCGTCGAAGCGCCCACCGACACCCCTGCCGAGCCCACACCGACACGCCTACCGAGCCCCGCACACCGAAGCGCACACCGAAGCGCCCGCAGAACGCCCCGCCGGAGGCGGCCGTTCAGTCCAGGCCCCTGACCGCCCTGCGGAAGCCCGGCTGTGCCGCGAGGATGCCGCCGTCGACCGGCAGGGCGATCCCGGTGATCCAGGCGGCGTCGGACGACGCGAGGAAGGCGACCGCGGCCGCGATGTCCTCGGGCCGCCCCACCCGCCCCATCGGGTAGAGCGCGGCGGCCCGTTCGAGCGCGTCCTCGCGCCCCGCCCACCCCTCGGTGTGCACGGTGCCGGGTTCCACGAGGTTGACCCGCACGCCGCGCGGCGCCGCGTGCCCCGACAGGGTCCGCGTCAGGCTCGCGAGCCCCGCCTTGGCCGCGCTGTAGGCGTGGTTGCCGAAGTCCTGCTCGCCGTTGACCGAGCCGATGGAGACGATCGCGCCGCGCCCCGACGCCACCAGGTGCGGCAGCGCGGCCCGCGCGCAGCGGAACGCGCCGGTGAGGGTGAGGTCCAGGTCGCGGGCCCACTTGTCGTCGGGCTCGTCCTCGAACAGCGGCTCGTCGACGCCGCACGAGAACGCGTTGTTGACCAGCACGTCGAGCCGGCCGAACCGCCGCACGGCCCGCGCGACCGCCGCCTCCACCCCGGCACGGTCCCCCACGTCGCAGCGGAACGCCTCCGCGCCCTCGATGCCCGCGGCCGTCGCGGCGGCACGCTCCTCGTCGATGTCCGTGACGAGGACCCGCGCGCCCTCGGCGGCCAGCCGCCGCGCGGTCGCCGCCCCGATGCCGCGCCCCGCCCCCGTGATCAGGACGCCGTACCCGTCGAACCGCCGTACCGCCGCCCACCCGGCCGTACCGCCGCCGCTGCCCCGCTGAATCGCCGTCATCCGACGATCAGAACACCACGGCCCCCACCGGCACCAGGGGCCTGTCCGATCTGACGATCCCCGTCTGCCGCGCGACGGGAATCGTCAGACAGCCCCCGGAACGTGTGGACCGCCCCGCGCGCGGCAGGCCGAGCGCCGCCCTCACAGTGCCGAGCGGACCGCCCGCACCAGCGCCTGGGCCCGCGGGTCGGCCGTGACGCCCCTGCGCATCCCGTTGGTCACGTACCCGAAGGCGATCCCCGACTCCGGGTCGGCGAACCCCAGCGACCCGCCGCGCCCCGGGTGCCCGAAGGAGCCCTTCGCGAGCATCGGCGCCGCGGGGCCGTGCAGCATGTAGCCGAGCCCGAACCGGGTGGAGACCACGAGCACCCGGTCGGGGCCGGCCGACTCCTCGGTGCGCGCGAGCGTCAGCGTGGCCGGCGCGAACAGCCGGTGCCCGTCCACCGGTCCGATCATCGCCGCGTACACCCGCGCGAGCGCGCGCGCCGTGGCGATGCCGCCGGAGGCGGGCATCTCCGCGGCGTGGAACGCGGCCGCGTTCTCATCGGGCGCGGGGCGTACCGCGCCGAACGCCCGCCGCGTCAGCGACTCGGGGTCCGCGTACGCCTCCGCCACCGACCGCTTGGGCCGCAGCCGCAGTTCGCCGCCCGCCGCGGGCGGCTCGGCGACCTCGCCGATGCGGCCGACCCTGCGCCGCTCCTCCTCCGGCAGGCCGATCCAGAAGTCGAGGCCGAGCGGGCGCGCGACCTCCTCCGCGACCATGCGGCCGACCGTGCGTCCCGTGACCCGACGGACCAGTTCGGCGATCAGCCAGCCGTAGGTGTGCGGGTGGTAGCCGTGGTCGGCGCCCGGCTCCCAGACGGGCCGCTGCGCCGCGAGCGCCCGCGGCCCTGACTCGCCGTCGAGTGCCTGGGCCGGCGTCAGCGGCGTGTCGAGCACGGGCAGTCCCGCCCGGTGCGACAGCAGGTGCCTGACGAGGACGCGCTCCTTGCCCGCCGCCTTGAACTCGGGCCAGTACGTGCCGACCGGGGCGTCCAGGTCGATGTGGCCGCGCTGGTGCAGCAGCAGCGGCACGGCCGCCGCGACGCCCTTCGTGGCCGACCGCACGACCTGCGCGGTGTCGAGGGCCCATGGCTCACGCCCTGCCGCGTCGCGCGAGCCGCCCCACAGATCGACGACCTTCCGCCCGTCCCGGTACACCGCGACGGCCGCGCCGCGTTCGCCGAGGCGCTCGAAATTCCGTACGAAGGCGTCCCTGACCGGCTCGAAGCCGGCCGCCACCGTGCCCTGGACGTCCACGCCCGCACTCCCGCTCGTCATCCCGCCCGGCGCACCGCATGGCGCGCGGCACCCGAGTGGTGCCGCTTCTCTATGGTGCAACGTCCTCGGGGCCCCGGGGGACCAGGGGTGCGTCCCGCTTCCTTCCGCTGAGCGGAAGTCGCCCTGTGCGGCGCCCCGGTGCGCGGGCACGCTGGGCCCGACCCGGCCCGAGGCGGCTTCCCGCCACACCGTCGTGGCGGAGAAAGGCAGGAGCGATGAGTTCTCCCGTCGGCACGGAAACCAACACAGCCGGCACCGCCGGCACGGCCAGTACCGCCGGCGCGGCCCCCGCGCCCTGGTACGTGCGCAACCAGTGGTACGTCGCGGCGTACGGCGCCGAGGTGGGCCGCGAGCCCTTCTCCCGTACGGTCTGCGGCGAGCCCGTGCTGCTGTGGCGCACCGAGGCGGGCGCGGTCACCGCGATGTCGGACCGCTGCGTGCACCGGCGCTTCCCGCTCTCCCAGAAGCCGAGCCGCCTCGCGGGCGACCGGCTCGTCTGCGGCTACCACGGCTTCACCTACGGCGCGGACGGCGTGTGCGTCGCCGTGCCGGGGCAGCGCAGGGTGCCGAGGACCGCGCGGCTCACCCCGTACCCGGTGGCGGAGCGCGACGCGTTCGTCTGGGTCTGGATCGGGGACCGGGAGGCCGCCGACGAGGCGCTGATCCCCCGCGCGCCCTGGCTCGCCGACCCCGGCTACACGACCGTGTCGGGCAGGGAGCCGCTCGCCGCGCGCTACGGGCTGCTCGTCGACAACCTCCTCGACCTGTCCCACGAGACGTATCTGCACGGCGGGTACATCGGCACGCCCGAGGTGGCGGAGACGCCGATCACCACCGAGGTCGACGAGGCCGCCGGCATCGTGCGCGTCAGCAGGCACATGGACGACGCGGCCTGCCCGCCGTTCTACGCGGAGTCGACCGGGGTGCGCGGCCGGATCACGCGCTGGCAGGACATCGAGTACCACGCGCCGTGCCTGTACCTGCTGCACAGCAGGATCGCGCCGGCCGGCACCCCGCCGCCGGCCGCTGACGGTTCGGACCCGGACGCGTTCCACGTCGAGGTGGTGTACGCGATCACACCGGAGACCGAGCACAGCACGCACGACTTCTGGGCGGTGGCGCGGGACTTCGCCCCCGGCGACCGGGCGGTGACGGACTTCCTGCACGACAACAACCGCACGGTCGTCCTCCAGGACGTGGTCGCGCTCGACGCGCTGGAGCGTGCGGTGGCCGCGGAGGCCGGGGCGTACCAGGAGCTGAGCATCAACATCGACACCGGCGGCCTCGCGGCCCGCCGGATCCTGGAGCGTATGCGGACGGCGGGGGCGGGCGCGTGACCGGCGCACCGGCCCGGCGCGCCACCGCGGACGAGGTCTTCCGCATCCGCTGGCTGCCCGGCAGCGACGAGTTGCTCGCCGTCTGCTTCTGCGGCGCGGACCGGGTGTTCGACGACCCGGTGGAGCTGTGGGACTGGCTCCTCGCCCACCCCGGCCACCGGCGGGAACCCGCCGCGGGCGCCGCCGCCCCTGGGCCCGCCGCGGGAGCCCGCTCGTGACCGGCGCGGGCGGGGAGTTCACGGTCGTCGTCGCCCGCCGCGACGCCCTCGCGGACGGTGTCGTACGGCTCACCCTCGCGGACCCCGACGGCGGACAGCTGCCCGCCTGGACACCGGGCGCCCACCTCGACCTGCTGCTCGCGCCCCGCCTCGAACGGCAGTACTCGCTCTGCGGCGACCCCGCGGACCGCTCGGTGCTCCAGGTGGCCGTGGCGCGGGAGCGCGACGGGCGCGGCGGCTCGCGGTACGTGCACGACGAGTTGGCCGAGGGCGCCACGGTGGGCGTGCGCGGCCCGCGCAACACCTTCCCGCTCGTCGCGGCCGAGCGCTACCTCTTCGTTGCGGGCGGGATCGGCATCACCCCGCTCGTGCCGATGGTCGCGCGGGCGGCGGCGCACGGCGCCGACTGGCGGCTCGTCTACGGGGGCCGTACGGCGTCCGCCATGGCCTTCGCCGCGCCGCTCGCCGCGGCCCACCCCGACCGGGTCGAGCTGTGGCCGCGGGACGAGCGGGGCCTGCTCGACCTGGACGGGCTGTTCGGCGCCCCGCGCGCGGACACCGCGGTCTACTGCTGCGGCCCCGAGCCGCTGCTCGCCGCGGTCGGGGAGCGGTGCGCGCGGTGGCCGGCGGGCGCGCTGCACACGGAGCGCTTCTCGCCCGCGACGGGCGGGCCCGCCGGCCCCCTTGAGGCGTTCGAGGTCGAACTCGCCGCCTCCGGGCGCACGGTGACGGTGCCACAGGACCGCTCGATCCTCCAGGCGGTGGAGGACGCCGGGATCCAGGTCCTCTCGTCGTGCCGCGAGGGCACCTGCGGGACCTGCGAGACGGACGTGCTGGCAGGCGAGGTCGACCACAGGGACTCGCTGCTGACCCCCGAGGAGCGCGCCGCGGGCGACGTCATGTTCATCTGCGTATCGCGCTGCCGCTCCGGCCGCCTCGTCCTCGACCTGTGAGACCGATGGGACCTGCGGGGCCTGCGGGATCTGCGGGACCTGCGGGACCTGCGGCGCCCTCGGCCCCGCTCGGGTCTGCGTGCCCCGCGGCACCCCGGGGGACCGTGCACGGGCGGGGACCCGCCGGGGCCCGGACGCCCGGGCCCGCTCCCAGCGCCCGGGAGATGCCGCGCGCCGCGACCTGCACGAGCGGCACCAGGGTGTACGGCCGTACGCGGTCGGCGTGCGCCACGACCGAGACCGCGGCGACCACGTCGCCGTGCGGCCCGTGCACCGGCGCGGCGACCGAGACGCTGTCCTCGGTCACCTGCCGCTCGCAGATCGCCACCCCGGTGCGGCGCACCTCGGCGAGCGAGTGCCGCAGCACGCCGGGGTCGCACTCGGTGGCCGGGGTGCAGCGGGCCTGCGGCCCGGCCAGCGCGCGTTCCTGCACGTCGGGCGGGGCGTGGGCGAGCAGGACCCGTCCCACGCCGGTCGGCATGAGGGCGAAGCGGCCCGCCACCCGGGTCAGGACGGGGACGGCGCCGCGCCCCGCGAGCCGCTCGACGAACACCAAGGACAGGTCCTCACGGACCGCCAACTGCGCGTTCTCGCCGGTGACATGGACCAGGTCGGAGAGCTGCGGAAGGGCCGACTCGCGCAGCCCGAGACCGCGCGGCGCGAGCGAGGCGATCTCCCACAGCCTGAGCCCGATGCGGTAGCCGCCGCCCTCCTCGCGCTCCAGCGCCCCCCACCTGGCCAGCTCGCCCACCAGGCGGTGGACCGTGGTGAGCGGGAGGCCGGTGTGGCGCGCGAGGTCGGTGAGGGTACGGACCGGGGCGGCGGGCGTGAACGCCTCCAGCACGCACAGGGCCCGCCCGGTGACGGAGACAGGACCCCGCTGCCCCGCCGTGGCGGCGGGTCCCGCGCCGCGGCCCGCGTACCGGTCCCGACCGGCGCCCGCGCGGCCACGCCCCGCGCTCCCCGCGGCTCCGGCTCCCTCGCCCCGCACGCCCATTCCGCCATCGTCGGGCCGCCGGGGCCGGGGGTCAACGGTCCGACCGCCGGCCGCCGCGATGCGTAATTTTCACATGTTTGTACCATTAAGAGGTGATTTTGCCGTGCCGGGGTTTCACGACCCGGCATCCGTACGGAGGAGACGTTGATGTCACCCGTGGTCGAGCAGTCCGTCAAAGCCCGCCTGATAAGCGACGCCCCTCACCCCCGGATCGTCTCCGTGATGCTGCGCTACGACGGCGCGGACCCCCTCGCGATGCGGATGGTCTTCCCCGCCGAGGTCTCCCTCGACGACGGTGAGGTCGTCTGGGCCTTCGCCCGCGACCTCGCGAGGAACGGCCTGCGGGAGCCTGCGGGCGACGGCGACGTGCACGTGTGGCCGTGCGGGCGCGCCCAGACGGTGTTCGAGTTCCGGGCGCCCGAGGGCGTCGCGCTCGTCCAGTTCGACAACGCGCCGCTGCGCCGGTTCCTCAAGAGCGCCTACTCCGTCGTGCCGGCCGGCCAGGAGGCCGACCACCTCGACGTCGAGCAGCACGTCGGCAGTCTCATCATCTAGACGCCGGCCGGTCCCCCCGCAGAACCCGGCCTGTTCCCCGTGACGAGTTGCCCGCGCCCCTCCCCGTGGAAAGCATGGGAGGGTGAGTGACGACGCCGCGTATCTCCGCTTCCCGCACCTGCACGAGGACTTGGTGTGCTTCGCCGCCGAGGACGACATCTGGATCGCCCCCGTCGTCCCGGCGGGCAGCCGGCCCGGGCGGGCCTGGCGGCTGACCGTCGACCGGGTCAGGGTGGGGCCCCCGCGCTTCTCGCCCGACGGCCGGCACATCGCGTACACGAACTGGCGCAGCCTCGACCCCGAGATCCACCTCGCGCCCGTCGACGGCGGTCCCGCGCGCCGCCTCACCTACTGGGGCTCCCCCGACACCCGGGTGTGCGGCTGGAGCGCGCCCGACCCCCGCGAGCCGGGCAGCGGCGAGCCGCAGATCCTGGCCGTCTCCTCGCACGGCCAGCCGTTCTCCTACTACTCCTGGGCCTACGGCGTCCCCCTCGACGGCTCCCCAGGCGGCAAGCTGCCCTGGGGCCCCGTCTCCGACCTCGCCGTGGGCGACGTGCGCGGCGAGCGGAGGACGCTGCTGCTCACCGGGACGCCGCCGCACGAGCCCGCCGCCTGGAAGCGCTACCGCGGCGGCGCCACCGGACGCCTCTGGCTGCACGGGGAGCGGCTGCTCGCCGACATCGGCGGACACCTCGCCTGCCCGATGATCGTCGGGGACCGCGTCGCCTTCCTCTCCGACCACGAGGGCGTCGGCAACCTCTACTCCTGCCACCCGGACGGCACCGGGCTGCTGCGCCACACCGACCACGACGCCTTCTACGCCCGGCACGCCTCGACCGACGGGCGGCGCGTCGTCTACCAGTGCGCGGGCGAGGTGTGGCTGGTGGAGGCGCTGACCCCCAACTCGCGGCCGCGCAGGCTCGACATCCGCCTCGGCGGCCCGCGCGCGGGCCGCCGCGCCTACCAGGTGCCCGCGGCGCACCACCTCGGCGCGCTCTCCGTGGACACCACGGGCCGGGCGAGCGCCGTCTCCGTGCGCGGCAGCCTGTACTGGCTGACCCACCGCGACGGCCCCGCCCGCACCATCGCCGACACCCCGGGCGTCCGGGTCCGGCTGCCCGCGATGCTGGGCGCGGGCGGCCGGGTCGCGTACGTCACGGACGCGGAGGGCGACGACGCCGTCGAGATCGCGTACCTCCCGCGCGCCAGCGGCGACCGCCCGCCGCGCAGGCTGGCCCCGGGACTGCTGGGGCGCGTGCACGAGATGGAGCCCGACCCCGAGGGCGAGCGCGTCGCGATCGCCACCCACGACGGCCGCCTGCTCCTCCTCGACGTCTCCGACCCGGAGCCGCCCGCGGAGACGGCCCCGGCCGGCACCGGGGCCGCAGCGGCGGAGCCCCCCGAACCAGACACCTCCGGTGCGAACGCCCCCGGAACGGACGCCCCCCAGCCGGAGCCCCCCGCCGTCACCGAGATCGTCCGCTCGCTCAACGGGCCCGTCACCGACCTGGCCTTCTCCCCGGACGGTGCGTGGATCACCTGGTCCCAGCCGGGTGTCGGCCGCTCCCTGCGGCAGATCAGGATGGCCAGGATCGGCGGCGCGGGGGCCGCGGACACCGCCCCCGCGGTCGTGGACGTCACCGACGGCCGCTTCGAGGACGAGAACCCCGTCTTCACCAGCGACGGCCGCTACCTCGCCTTCCTCTCCTGGCGCGGCTTCGACCCGGTGTACGACGTGCACACCGGCGACCTGTCGTTCCCGCTGGGCTGCCGCCCCTACCTCGTACCGCTGTCGTCGGCGACGCCCTCGCCGTTCGCGCTCTCGCCCGAGGGGCGGCCCGCGGCCGGCGGTCTCGACCCGCGCGACGAGAACGGGACCGAGGCGGAGGGCGGGGCGGTCACCGTCGAGGTGGAGGGGCTCGCGAGCCGGGTGACGCCGTTCCCGGTCGCCGCGTCGAAGTACTCCTCGCTGTACCCGGTCAGCGGCGGTGGCCTGGTGTGGCTGCGGTGGCCGATCTCCGGCGCGCTCGGCGAGACGTTCGCCAACCCCGCGGACACCTCGGGCCGCCCCACCCTCGAACACTTCGACCTCGCGAAGGCCCGCAGGAGCGAACTCGTCGACCACCTCGACTGGTTCGCGCCGAGCGGCGACGGCACCCGGCTCGTCGTCGTGGACGAGGGCGAGCTGCGGGTGGTCTCCGCGACCGACGCGGGCGACGGCGACGCGGTCCACCTGGACCTGCGCCGCATCCTGCACGAGGCCGACCCCGAGGCGGAGTGGCGGCAGGCGTTCGACGAGGCGGGCCGCGTCGTCCGCGCGTACTTCTGGGACCCGGGGATGAGCGGACTCGACTGGGACGCGGTGCTCGACCAGTACCGGCCGCTGGTCGAACGGGTCGCCTCCCCCGACGAGTTCGCGGACCTGCTGTGGGAGACGCTGGGCGAGCTCGGCACGTCGCACGCGTACGTCTCGCCCGCGCGGCGCGACGAGGGACCGCCGCACTACCAGCGGCCGATGGGTCTGCTCGGCGCCAACCTCGTGTGCAGGGACGGCGAGTGGCTGGTGAAGCGGATCCTGCCCGGCGACTCCTCGGACTCGCGTGCGCGCTCCCCGCTCGCCGGTACGGGGGTGCGCGAGGGCGCGGTCCTCACCCATGTCGACGGCCGGCCGGTCGACCCGGTCGCGGGCCCCGGGCCGCTGCTGTCCGCCGCGGGCGGTACGACGGTGGAGCTGACGTTCCGCGCCGCGGTCCCCGCGCAGGACGAGGCGCAGGACCAGAGCCAGAGCCAGAGCCACGAGCAGGATGACGACCACCACCGGGACCACGACCGGGTGCCTGCCCGCCCGCACCCGCACACCCGGCGCGTCGCCGTCGTCCCGCTGATCGACGAGCGGCCGCTGCGCTACCAGGACTGGGTCACCAAGCGCCGCGAGGTCGTGCGCGAACTCAGCGACGGCCGCTGCGGCTACCTGCACATCCCCGACATGCAGGGCTCCGGCTGGGCGCAGTTCAACCGCGACCTGCGGATGGAGATGTCCCGCCCCGCGCTCATCGTGGACGTGCGGGGCAACGCGGGCGGCAACATCAGCGAGCTGGTGGTGGAGAAGCTGAGCCGTCGGATCATCGGCTGGGACCTGACGCGCGACGCGCAGCCGGTCTCGTACGCCTCCGACGCGCCGCGCGGCCCGGTCGTCGCGATCGCCGACGAGGCGACCGCGTCCGACGGCGACATGATCACCGCCGCGTTCCGGTTGCTCGGCCTCGGCCCCGTGGTCGGTCAGCGCACCTGGGGCGGCGTGGTCGGCATGACCGGGCGGCACCGGCTCGGCGACGGCACGGTGATCACGGTCCCGATGAACGCGGCCTGGTTCGACGCGTACGGCTGGTCCGTCGAGAACCACGGTGTGGAACCCGACATAGAGGCCCTGCGCACCCCGCTGGACTGGGCCGAGGGCCGGCACGCCCAGCTCGACGACGCCGTCTGGGTCGCCCTGGACCTGCTCGCCGCCCGCCCGGCGGCCGAACCCCCCGGCTACCGCGCCGTCCCCGACCGCCGCCGCCCCCGGCTGCCCCCGCGCGGGGGCGCGTGACCCGGTGGGGCCGACGGCCTCAGCCCCCGCGCGGGCTCACTCCCCGCGTGGGCGGCCCGTCTCGTCGGCCTGGCCGCCCGCGCCGACGAGGCCGCGGGCGATGCCCGCGAGGCGCGGCTCGAAGCGGCGCATCTCGCGCCTGCCGACCGTGGCGATCAGGCCGGGCAGACAGGGCCGCGCGCCCTGCATGCCGCGCAGCCACCACTGGCCGTACACGTGCGGCGCGCGGCGCTCGATGCCGGCGACGAGGCGGTCCACGGCGGGGCCGAGCGGATAGGTGCGGTTCGACGGCCACGGCAGCCGCTGCCGCAGTTCCCGCATGACCTCGTCGCGGTCCGCGCCGCGCACCATGTCGGTGTCGGTCCACGAGAGGTAGCCGACGCCGACCCCTACGCCCCGGTGCCCGACCTCGCACCGCAGCCCGTGGGCGAACGCCTCGACGCCCGACTTCGACGCGCAGTACGCCGTCATCATCGGCGCGGGGGTGAGCGCGGCGAGCGAGGCGATCTGGAGGAAGTAGCCCCGGCTTTCGAGCAGCGCGGGCAGGAAGGCGCGGGCCGTGTTGGCACCGCCGACGAGGTTCACCTCGATCACCCGCCGCCAGGTGTCCGGGTCGGACTCGGCGAACGGGCCCCCCGTCGCGACACCCGCGTTGGCGACCGCGATGTCGACCCGCCCGAACCGCTCGGCGACCTCGCGCGCGACCCGGCCGAGTTCCGCGTGGTCGGTGACGTCCGCGTGCCAGTGGCCGTACGGCCCGTGCAGCCGCTCCCCGACCAGCTTGAGCCGGTCCTCCTCAAGGCCGACGAGGGCGACGGTGGCGCCCCGCGCCGACAGCTTGCGGGCGAGGAGCTCGCCGACGCCCCGGGCCGCTCCGGTGACGACGGCGACCCGCCCTTCGAGCACCGGCCGCCGCCCGGCCGGGGCCGTCCCGCTGTCCGTGCCGTTCACGCGACCTCCTCCGTACGCTCCAGATGGGCGGCGGTCAGCGCGCGGATCGCCGCGGTCACCGCCTCCGGCGCCTCCACCGGGCTCATGTGCCCGACGCCCGGCAGCACGGTCAGGTCCACGCAGTCGGGCAGCGCGTCGGCGATCCTGCGCGCGTGCACGGGCGGCGTGAGCCGGTCCGCGTCGCCGCAGACGACCGCGGTGGGCACGGTCAACTCCCGTACGCTCAGCTCCAGATCGAGCGTGTCGAGCACCCGCGACCAGCCGGTCCTCGCGCCCCGGGGGCAGGCGTGCACCATCTCCACGCACCGCCGCACCCGGTCCTTCGCCGCGCCCGGCCCCATGGTCCCGTAGTGCAGCAGCCGTACGGAGAGAGGCGTGACGGGCCCGAGCGGGGCCCGCGCGCCGAGGACGCGGCGGGTGAGCCCGGTGCGCAGCCGGCCCGCCCGCAACGGCACCACCCGCGCGTCGGCGACCAGCCGCGAGGCGCCCGTGCTGCACAGCAGGGCGGCGGCGGCGTGCGCGCGGAACGCGGGCCGCCCCGACGCGGCCATCAGGGTCATCCCGCCCATGGAATGCCCGGCCAGCACGGCGCGCTGGTCCGGTTCGAGCGCCGTGTCGAGCACGGCCTCCAGATCGTCGGCGAGCGCCTCGGCGCAGTAGTCCTCGGGCGTGCCCGCCGGGCTCACGCCGTGGCCGCGCTGGTCGTAGACGACGACGCGGTGGTCGGCAGCCAGGTCGGCGATCTGGTCGGCCCAGAAAGCGGTGTTGCAGGTCCAGCCGTGGGCGAGGACGACGGCGGGCGCGCCGTCGGGCCCGTACGCCTCGACGTGCAGCCGGGAGCCGTCGGCCGAGACGGCCTCGAACACCCGGACGGGGTCGGGGATTTGCGCGATCGGGGTCGTCACCGTGCCACCTCCTTCACGCCCGCGCCTGCCGCGGCGGGCGCGGAGTCGGGCTGCCTGACGATGTCGTACTCGGCCGGGTCGACCCTCAGGGTCGCCCGCCTGAACTCCGCAGTGGTACCGGGCCAGATGGTGGTGTTGCGCCCCTCGGCGTCCTGGTACCAGCTGGTGCAGCCGCCGGTGCTCCACACCGTGCGGGCCATCCTGCGCTGCACGTGCTCCGTCCAGGCGTGCACCGCGCGCGGGCGGGCGTCGAGGGCGGCGCGGCGGCCACGGCCCCCGCGGTCGAGGGTGCCGAGCTTGCGCAGGTAGTCCGCGAGGTAGTTCAGCTGCGCCTCGATCATGAGGATCATCGAGGAGTTGCCGAGGCCGGTGTTGGGCCCGATGATCGTCAGCCAGTTGGGGAAGCCGTCGACGGCCGCGCCGCGCAGCGAGCGCATGCCCGTCTCGCGCCAGCTCTCGGCGAGGGTGCGCCCGCCGGCGCCGACGACGCGGTCCGCGATCGGCATGTCGGTGACGTGGAAGCCGGTGGCGAAGACGATCGCGTCGGCCTCGGCGGTGGTGCCGTCCGCGCCGACCAGCTCGCTGCCGCGCACCTCGGCGAGCCCGGTCGCGACGACGTCCACGTTGGGCTGCGCGAGCGCCGGGTAGTACGTGTTGGACAGCAGGATCCGCTTGCAGCCGATCCGGTACGAGGGCGTCAGCCGGGCGCGCAGCTCCGGGTCGGCTATCGCTTTGGCGAGGTGGTGGCGGCCGAGTGCCTCCACCATGCCGAGTTCGCCGGTGTGCTTGGTGAACGCCTGCACCTGGAGCTCGCGCACACCCCACAGGCCCTGGCGGCGCAGGGCGGCCGTGGCCGGCACGGTCCGGTGCAGGGCACGCTCGAAGCGGCTGATCGCCCGGTCGCGGCGCGGCATCACCCACGGCGGGGTGCGCTGGAAGAGGGTGAGCCGCCCGACCTCGGGCTGGATCGCGGGCACGACCTGGATCGCGGAGGCGCCGGTGCCGACGACGGCGACGCGCTTGCCGCGCAGGTCGTAGCCGTGGTCCCAGCGCGCGGTGTGGAACACCCGGCCGGGGAAGCCGGCGAGCCCCGGGATGTCCGGGGTCTTCGGGTCGGACAGCGGTCCCGCGGCGGAGACGACGACGTCCGCCGTGTACGTGCGGCCGTGCGCGGTGCGCACCGTCCAGTACAGCCCTTCCTCGTCCCAGCGCAGCGAGGTGACCTCGTGGCCGAGCCTGAGGTGCGGGCCGATGCCGAAGGTGTCGACGACGTCCTCCAGGTACGCCCTGATGTAGGGCTGCCCCGAGAAGGTGCGCGGCCAGTCGGGGTTGGGGGCGAACGAGAACGAGTAGAGGTGCGAGGGCACGTCGCAGGCGCACCCCGGATAGTCGTTGTCCCGCCACGTCCCGCCGACCGAGTCCGCGCGTTCAAGCACCACGAAGTCGGTGATGCCTTCGCGGCGCAGGCGTACCGCGGCGCCGATCCCGGCGAACCCGGACCCGATCACCGCCACGCGCACGTGCTTGTGCTGTCCCATTCTCCGCCTCCCAACCACGCCAGCAATCACTGGCACGATGGGAGCGTAGGGCATCTCCCTACCGAGTGGTAGGGGTGCGACGCCACCGAGTTACCGGCGGTACGCGCCAAGGGGGAGCACCTAAGCTGGCCGGATGCCGGACGATCAACGAGACGCAGCAGGCGGCGGGGTGCGCGAGTACCGCATGGCGGAGCTGGCCGAGGCCGCCGGCCTGCCGCTGCGCACCGTGCGCTACTACCGCGAGCGCGGCCTGCTGCCGCCGCCGCGCCGCGCGGGCCGCATCGCCTGGTACGACGAGCACCACCTGGCGAGGCTCCGCACCGTCACCGCGCTGCTCGAACGCGGCCACACCCTCAACGGGATCGCGGACCTCGCGGCGGCGCTGGAGAGCGGACGCGGCATCCACGACGTGCTCGGCGCCGACGCGCCCACCGAGGAGACACCGGTCAGCCTCTCGCCCGAGGAGATGGCCGACTACTTCGGGGCCGAGGTCACCCCGGAGAACCTCGCGGCGGCGCTCGACCTCGGCTACCTCGCCACCGAGGGCGACCACCTGGTGCACATGAGCCGCCGCCTGCTTGAGGTCTCCTCGACGCTGGTGCGCACGGGGGTCCCGCTCTCCGCCGTGCTCGCCGCGGGCCGCGAGGTCCGCGCCCACGCGGACGCCCTCGCCGCCCTCTTCACCGACCTGCTGCGCACCCACGCCCCCGGTGCCGACCCGAACGCCCTGCGCCCCCTGGCCCGCAGCGTCGTCGAGGCGGAACTCTCCCTCGCCCTCGACCACCACATCGCCGCCCCCGAAGACACCCCGGCCCCCGGGGCCGACGGCGCCCGGCACGACTAGGGTCCCCGTCTGGATCAGGGCGGATCCGGACGGATCAGGGAGCGGGGTCCTGTGCCGTGTGTCGCACGGCGGAGGAGGGAGTCATGGCGGAGCCCTGGCGACCGACGACAACCTCGCGGGTCAATGCACCTCGTCCCCGTAGACCACGGTCACCGGTGCGTGGTCGGACCAGCGCTCGGCATGGGTCGCGGCGCGTTCGACGACCGCCTTGACGGCGCGCGACGCGAGGCCGGGGGTCGCCGCGTGGTAGTCGATGCGCCAGCCCGTGTCGTTGTCGAAGGCCCTGCCGCGGTACGACCACCAGGAGTACGGGCCCTCCTGGTCCGGGTGGAGCGCGCGGACCACGTCGACGTAGCCGGCCTCCCCGTACACGCGGGAGAGCCACGCGCGCTCCTCGGGCAGGAAGCCCGCGTTCTTCCGGTTGCCGCGCCAGTTCCGCAGGTCGGCCTCGTGGTGCGCGATGTTCCAGTCGCCGCACACCAGCACCTCGCGGCCGTCCGCCGCGGCCCGCGCCCGCAGCTCCACGAGGTGGGCGAGGAACTCCTTCATGAAGCGGTACTTCTCGTCCTGGCGCTCCGTGCCCACCTCGCCGGACGGCAGGTACAGACTGGCGACCACGACGCCCGGCAGGTCGATCTCCGCGTACCGGCCGCTGGTGTCGAACTCGGCGCTGCCGAAGCCGATCCGTACCGCGTCGGGCTCCCTGCGCGAGTAGAGCGAGACGCCCGCGCGGCCCTTCGCCGCGGCCGGCGCGTGCACCGTGTGCCACCCCTCGGGTGCCCGTACGTCCCCGGGCAGCTGGCCGGGCTCGGCCCGTACCTCCTGGAGGCAGAGCACGTCGGCCGCGGTCTCCGCGAGCCACGGGACGAAGCCCTTCTTCGCCGCGGCACGCAGGCCGTTCACATTCACGGAAGTCACGGTGAGCACCCGTGCACACTACACACCGCACGACGCGGGCCCGGCCCCGCGCGGTGTGCGCGGAACCGGGCCCCTCAGGTACGCGGGTGCGTCAGTGGTTGCCGACGCCGTTGCCCGACAGGACCGGGATCTGGTCCAGGATGTGCGACAGCGGCTCGTCACCCTTGGCCTGGGTGGAGTTCTCGGTGCACTGCTGGTTCTGCGGGTTCGACAGGACGTTGATGTCCTGGACGGTGACCGGCACGAGGCCGACCAGCGAGCCGACGTCCGCCTTGATCGGCAGGCCGACACACGGCTTGTTCAGCGTGCCCTCGACGAGGCTCAGCTGGGGGCTCATGTCGCCGTCGGTCGAGGAGTTGCCAAAGGCCTGCTTCGAGCCGTTGCCGCTGGCCGACACCGTGCCGGAGTCGTCGCCGACCGCCAGGGCCGGAGCGGCCGCGGCGCCCGTGGCACCGACCAGCGAGGCGGCGACCACAGCGGTTGCCCACAGCTTCTTCATTTGAATACCTTTCCGGAAAGTCCGACTCCACCGGTGGAGTCCGATTCATTCAACTCGGCCGTCGGGGGGTTGGTTTCGCGCCTTCCCCCGGACGGCCCACCGCGGTGGGTCACCGCGCTTAGACAAGGGCGGCCGGGCTGGCGGCGGAGCGGCGTCGCGCCGCACACCCCGGCCGGCTCAGCGGACGGTCAGTGGTTGGCCGTGCCGTTGCCCGAGAGCAGCGGGATGTCGTCGAGGATGTGGGACAGCGCCTCGTCGCCCTTGGCCTGCGTCGAGTTCTCGGTGCACTGCTGGTTCTGCGGGCTCGACAGGACGTTGATGTCCTGGACGGAGACCGGCACGAGGCCGACGAGCGAGCCGAGGTTGGCCTTGGCCGGCAGGCCGATGCAGGGCTTGTTCAGGGAGCCCTGGATGAGCGCCATCTGCGGGCTCATGTTGCCGTACGTGGCCGAGTTGCCGTAGTACTGCGCGGCCCCGTTGCCGCTCAGCGAGGTGGTGCCGTGGCTGTCGCCGACGGCCATCGCCTGCGGCGCGAGGGCGGCCGAGGCGCCCACCACGGAAGCGGCGACGGCGGCTCCCGCCATAACCTTCTTGATCACGATGAGTCCCCATTCTGGTGGATGCCCCAACTGGCCGGGGCCCCCTGAGCAACTGCGCGCACCGGGTTTGGTTCTTGGCATTCACCCCAATGGCCCAGCGGTCGAGCCCGTGCGCCACCGCAAGCCGATCGGGTGACAAAGCGGAACCAAAGCGGGGACCCGCTGTTGGTACAGGGCGCACCTCTTGCATTCTTGAGAAAAGGAAAAGCACACCGTGATCAAGAAGATGATGGCCGGGGCCGCGATCGCCGCCTCCGTGATCGGCGCCTCGGCCGCCCTCGCGCCGCAGGCGATGGCGGTGGGCGACAGCCACGGCACCACCTCCGCCAGCGGCAACGGCGCCAAGGAGGCCTTCGGCAACTCCTCGGCCAAGGGCGACCTGAGCCCCCAGGCCACGCTCGTCGGCAGCTCGCTCAACGCGCTCTGCCTCGGCGTCCCGGTCAAGGCCAACGTCGGTTCGCTGGTCGGCCTCGTGCCGGTCACCGTCCAGGACATCAACGCCCTGTCCAACCCGCAGAACCAGCAGTGCGCCGACAACTCGACGCAGACCAAGGGCGACGAGGACCTGTCGCACCTCGCGGACCAGATCCCGGTGCTCTCGGGCAACGGCACGGCCAACGGCTGATCCGCACCCGCACGGCATGCGGCCGGCCGGGGGCACAGTGCCCCCGGCCGGCCGTACGCGTGAGGTCTTGCACGCGGGGTCTTCCACGCAGGGTCTTCCGAGGCCGTCGCGAAAGGGACCCGCGTCGTCACGAAAGGGACCCCGGGGGGGGCGTACGGGCCGCCCCGCGCGCGGCAATCGGGTGAACGCGCCCCCACCGCAATACGGAACAGTTTCCCCGCCGCTCTCCGCTCGTTGGAGTTCCCGCAGCGGCTTTACGGGCCGGTGAATTCGGCGGCCCGCGGACCACGAGAGTCGTGCGGACGCGTGTTTCCCGCTGCGGAAAGGGCTCACCATGAAGTACATGAAGGCCGCCTCGGCCGTCGCCGGGGTGCTCATGGCGGTCGGTGCCGCGGCTCCCGCGATGGCGGACTCCGGCGCCGGTGCCGTCGCCGCCGGCTCGCCCGGCGTGCTCTCCGGCAACGTCGTCCAGATCCCGGTGCACGTCCCGGTGAACGCCTGCGGCCTCAGCGTCGACGTGATCGCGCTGCTGAACCCGGCCTTCGGCAACACCTGCGTCAACGCCGACTGACGTCGGCCCTCCCGCGGCTCCCCCCGCGTGCGGCCCAGGCCGCACGCGGGGGCCCGTGCATCCGGCCGCCCCGTGCGGCGGCCCGGCGACCCGCAACGGTGCCGAACCTGTCAGCAGGAGAGAAAAGACCAGATGCGAGACCTCATCAGCAAAGGGCTGCTCACGGCCGCGGCGGCGACGAGCGTGCTGTCCCTCGGCGGCGGACACGCCTTCGCGTCCGACGCGCAGGGCGCCGCGACCGGCTCCCCCGGCGTGCTGTCCGGCAACAACGTGCAGGCCCCCGTCGAGATCCCGGTGAACCTCTGCGGCAACACCGTGGACGTGGCGGGCGTGGGCAACCCGGCGTTCGGCAACGAGTGCGCCAACGTGACCCAGCGGCACACCCACCGCCAGTACGAGCAGGCGTACGCGGACGCCATGGGGCGCGCCCACGGGCAGCAGGCCCCGGCGGACCACCGCTCGGCCGCCCCGGCCGCCGACCGCTCCGCCGCCCCCGCCGCCCCCGCCGCCCCCGCCGGCAGCGCCCACAGCGCGGAGGCGCCCACGACGCTGCCCGCCCCCGTGCACAAGCCGGCCCCGCGCCCCGGTGACGGCTCCGCCGGTCTTGTCCCGTCCCCGGCCACGCCGATGGGCACCCCGCAGCAGGCCGCGCCCGCCCACGCCGCCACCCCGACCAGGTCGGCCACCCCGGCGCCGTCCACCGCCGCGCGGCACGACGGGCACGACGGCGGATACGAGGACCAGCAGGGGTACGGAGGCGGCCACAAGCAGCACGGCGGGCCGTCCGCGCAGGCGGGCTCGGGCTCCCACGCCTCGGCCGTCGCGCAGGGCTCCCCCGGCGTGCTCTCCGGCAACCTCGCACAGCTCCCGATCGACATCCCGGTCAACGCCTGCGGCAACACCGTCGACATCGTCGGCCTGCTCAACCCGGTGTTCGGCAACCACTGCGAGACGGGGACCACCCCGGCCCCGCCGCACCACCACCCGCACCAGCCGCCGGCGCCCCAGCCGCCGCACCACCATCACCACACGCCGCCGCCCCCGCCGGCGCGCCACACCCCGCCCCCGCCGGTGCACACGTCCTACGTCCCGCCCGCGCCCGCCACGCCGCAGCCGCCGCAGCTCGCCCACACCGGGGCGGACTCCCACCTGCTCGGGGCGGGCGCGCTCAGCGCCGGCCTGCTGCTCGGCGGCTCCGTCCTGTACCGCCGCAGCACCGTGGCGGCCCGCACCCGCCGCTGACCCGGCGTCGACCGCGCACGTCCCCGGCGAGGCCGGGAGAGCCGACCGGCTCTCCCGGCCTCCCGCGTCTCAGGGCGCGGCCCCGGCGGGGCGCCCGCGGGCGGGCAGCTTCTCCGCCCCCGCCCGCTGCGGGATCAGGCGGGGCGCGCCGCCCGAGGCGCCGAGGCGCCGCCGCACGCCGCGCACCAGCCGCTCGGCGGTGTACGTGGCGCCGTACACGAAGCGCATCGAGGGGCCGAACGACGGCGCGCTCAGCAGCCCGGCGAGGAAGAGACCCGGGTACGAGGACTCGAACAGGCCGCTCGCCTCCGGGCCCTCGCTGCCGCCGACCGTGGCGAGCGAGCCCCGCAGCTCGGGCGCGAGCAGGCCGAGCCTGTCGAGCGCAGGGGTGAAGCCGGTCGCCGCGATCACGTGGTCGGTCTCGACCTCCGTGCGGGTGCCGTCCGCGCCGGCCAGGCCGAGCCTGAGGCCGCCGCCCGCGGGCTGCGCCGCGGCGACCCGCTCGCCGAGCCGCACCTCGACCGCGCCCTCGAAGCGCTCCCGCAGCCACCACGCGCCCGCCGGGCCGAGCGCCGAGGTGAAGACCCGGGCCCTGGTGGCGGCCGGCAGCCGCCGGAAGGCGCCGGGCGCCTCCGCGTAGAGCCAGTTCTTCCAGCCGCAGCCGAGGCCGGTGTGCGGGCCGCGCAGCCGCTCGGGCAGCGGGCGCTCCAGCGGGGGCGGCAGGGTGTTCCAGTTCAGCGCGGACGAGCGGGCCACCACCCGCACCGAGGTGCCCTGTTCCGCGAGGAGCGCGGCGGTCTCAAGTGCCGCCTGGCCCGCGCCGACCACCGTCACGTCGCGGCCCGCGAAGCGGCCGAGGTCGGCGTGGTGGCTGCTGTGCGAGGCCAGTTCCGCGGGCAGGCCGCGCAGCGCGTCCGGCACGTCGACGAAGGGCATCACGCCGACCGCGAGGGCGACGGTGCGCGCCACGACCGGTTCGCCGTCCGCCGTCGTCAGCACGAAGCCGCCGGGGCCCGGCCGTACGGAGACCACCTCGCGCTCGTCGGCCGGGGGCGCCGCGCGCCGCGCGAACCAGAGCCCGTACGCGGCGAAGAAGCGCACCGGCACCGGGACGCCGTGCCGGGACGGGGTGCCGAGGGTCTCGGCGTACGCGGCGAGGGTGTGCGCGCCGTCCGGGTCCGAGAGGTTGGACGCCCACGGCTCCGACTTGAGGAACATGCCGGGCGGCATGTGGTCGAGCCAGGACGCCATCGGCCTGCCGAAGACCTTGACGTCGAGTCCTGCGCGGGCGGCATGGGCCGCGATCGACAGGCCGTAGGGTCCTGCGCCCACAACTACCAGGTCGTACATGGGGGGTACCGCTCTCTGTGTCGTCGTCATGCGGTCTTCTTCATGCGGTGGTTTCTGCGGTGGTTCCTGCGGTGGTTCCTGCGGTGGTTTCTGCGGTGGTTTCTGCGGTCGTCGTCATGCGGTCGTCGTCGGCCGCTGTTCCCGCCGTGCGGCGGTGTCCTGGAGGGGCGCGGCGGGCGGGCGGCGCCGGGCCGGCAGGGCGCGCCGCACCGCGTGCCGGGTCCACGCGGCGGCCATCGCCGCGGCGGGACCCGGGTCGTCCGCGGCCCACCACGCGGCCTCGGTGCCGCCTCCGGCCGGCCCGCGGGCGACCGGGGCGCCGGCGGCGCGGGCGGTGCGGCGGCCGGTCCGGGCGGCGAGGGACCCGGCGAGCGAGAGCAGCGCGTAGTTCTCCACGACGAAGCTCCTCCCGTGGGCCGGGGCGAGGGGCGGCACCCTGCGCCCCGTCAGGTCCAGGTGCAGCGCCCGTACGACGTCGAGCCCCGCCCCGTCGGTGAACAGCCGGAACTGGGCGCCGGGCCGCGGGTTGAAGTCGAGCAGGTGGTACGCGCCGGTGCCGGGGTCGAGCCGGAAGTCCAGGTCGAGGATGCCCCGGTAGCCGAGCGCGGCGACGACACGGCGCGCCGCCGAGTCGACGGCCGGGTTGGGCAGCCACCTGCCGACCGCGGTGAGGCCCGCGTCGGCGGGCCAGGACCGCTCCTTGCGGCCGGTGGCGCCGGGGAAGCACGCCGGGCCGCGGCCCGCGTAGCCGTGGAAGAACCAGTCGAGGCCGCGGCCGGGCGGCAGGAACTCCTGCACCAGCAGGCGGCTGCCCGCGTCTGCGGCGCGCGCCTGGAGGTCGCGGGCCTCGCGCGCCGAGCGCAGCAGCCGGGTGGAGCGCAGGCCCGAGCCCTGCGGCAGCAGCCAGGGCCTGCTCCACTTGGCGACGGCGGGCAGCCCGAGGGACCAGGCGGCGGCCGCCGCCTCCGCCGGGGTGCAGGGCACGGCGGTGCGCGGGTGCGGCACGCCGAGTTCCGCGCAGACCGCGACGAGCTCGGCCTTGTCCGCGACCCGCCCGGCGAGCCCTGACGGCTGCTCAGGCAACAGGTAGCGGCCCGCGAGCGCGGTGCGCAGCGCGTCGGCCGCGATCGCGGTGACGTCGTCGAGCGGCACCAGGACCGCGGGCCTGCCCACGCGTTCCGAGACGGTGCGCAGCAGCCGCTGCACGCCGTCGAGGTCCGCCGTGCCGGGCGGTGCGACATGGGCGCGGGCCAGGTGGCGCGAGCGGGCGACCGGGCCGGCCGCCGCCCCGGTCACGGCGTGCACCTCGACGCCGGCGCGCCCCAGGGAGCGGACCGCGCCGAGGGTGCCGTGGTGGAAGGGGTTCCGGTCGAGCCGTACGAGTACGGCGGGTGTGCTGGTGTCAAAGGTCGGCAGCAAGGCGCCCCCTCCTTCTCTTTCCGATGGCCCATCAGAGGGATGAAATGCACGAACGGACCAGGAAAGGGCGGTACCGGATTCCCGTTCGGCGCAATAGAAATACTTTTGTTTTCAGCGTGGGCACGGACCGCCCGCGGCCACCGTAATGACATCGCACGCCGAGGAGCAGTCATGGCCCATTCGCGTCGCCGTATCGCGGTCACCTGTGCGGGCACCGCCGTGGCGGGACTCCTCGCCACCGCGGCGCTGCCCGCGCCCGGCTTCGCCGTGGAGCCGCGGCCCGCGGGCGCCGCGGACGCGGCGAAACCCCCGCCGGCCGCGCGGCCGGCGTTCGGCGCGTTCAGCGACTCCGACGCCCGGGGCGTGCAGGCGCTCGCCGCGATGCAGAGCTGGCTCGGCGGCACGGAGCTGCGGGTCGGCCACACCTATCTGCCGGGCGGATCCTGGTCGGACATCGAGGGACAGGTCGACTTCCTCCAGGACTGGGCGCGGTGGAAGCAGGCGAAGGCGGACCGGATGTTCGTCCTCAACGTCCCGATGCTCGACGACAACGAGGGCCACGTCCCCGACGCCCAGGTCGCCGACGAGCTGCGGCAGGGCGCGGCCGGCCGGTTCGACGCGCACTACAAGGCGCTGGGGCAGCGGCTCGTGGACCTCGGGGTGCCGGACACCGTGGTGGTGCTCGGCTGGGAGATGAACGGCACCACGTACACCGGCAGGTGCGGGCCCGACCCGGCCGCGTGGAAGGCGTACTGGAAGCGCGTGGTGGCCGCGATGCGGTCCGTGCCGGGGCAGAAGTTCCAGTTCGACTTCGCGCCGAGCCGCGGCAGGGACGCCGTGCCGTGGACCGAGTGCTACCCGGGCGACGACGTGGTCGACGTGATCGGCATGGACTCGTACGACCAGCCGCCCGGCACCACGTTCCAGCAGGAGGTCGACGAGCCGTACGGCCTGAAGGCGCACGTGGAATTCGCCGCCGCCCACAAGAAGCCGGTCTCGTACCCGGAGTGGGGGCTTTTCCGCAACGGCGACAATCCGCAGTACGTGGCGTCGATGCTGAAGTGGTTCGACACGTACAAGCCGCTCTACAACACGCTCACCGACTACTGCCCGCACGGCGTGCGGGAGTGCGGGGCGAATCCGAAGTCGGCGAAGGTGTTCAGGGACACGCTGTACGGGCGCGGCGCGAATCCGGTGGATCCGCCGACGGAGCCCACGCAGCCGCCGACCGAGCCGACGAAGCCGCCGGTCCCGCCGACGGATCCGACGAAGCCGCCGCAGCCGCCCGCCGACCAGGACTCGCCCGGCTGCACCGAGGTGCCGCTCGGCGACTGGATCGAGTCCTGGCTCGGCGGGAAGGTCTGCGTCCCGTCCGGCTGGTGGCACGCGTGGTACTGACCCGGCCGCGCTGACGAGCCCCTGCGGGGGTACCTGGCGGGTCATGCCCGCCCGGCGCCCCCGCCGCCCTTCGCCGCTTCGGCGCCCGCAGGCGTGCTGCTCGCCGCCGCGGTGGCGGGCGCGGAGCCGCGGGCCCGCCACCGCTTGACCGCGTGGGCCGCCGTGCGGCGTGCCGCCACGCCGGTGGCGAGCGCGGCGAGTGCGGGCCGCTGCGCGGGCGCCGCGAGCAGCAGCCGCTTGTTGCGCACGGGTTCGGGCCGCCAGTGGCCCTTGTACGCCTCGGTGCCGCGCAGCATGCTCAGCACGGCTCCTGGCGGCGTGCCGGGCCCGAAGTGCCCGGCACTGTTGCGCAGCAGCACCGCGGACACGTCGACCTTGCGGTCGCGCAGCGCGGGGTCGGCGCCGTACAGGTAGCCGCCCGCGAGGCGGGGCGAGAGCAGCGTCAGGTCGGAGACGACCAGCTCGCCGTCGAGCCGGAACTCCGTGACCCGGGCCTGGCCGCGCACGGTCATGGCCGTCACCGCGCGCGCGAGGTGCTCGGCGAACCTGGCGGTCAGGTGCTCGGGGTTGACGCCGCGGCCCGCCCACTGGCGGCGGTGCAGCCCGAGCAGCCGCCCGATGGCCGCGGGCACCTCCTCGACGGGCACGGGCCGCGCCTCGATGCCGAGCTTGTCGGCCTTGCGGAGCTTGGAGCGCACCCGCTGGCCGGTCTGCGAGGGCAGCCGCCCGATCAGGTCGGCGACGGGCGCGCCTGGCAGTTCGAGGCAGAGCGAGTCGGCGAGCTGGCGGCGCGGTCCCTGCCACTGGGCGAAGATCCGCTCGGCCGCGCCGCCAGGACGCACCTCGCGCAGGTCGAGCACGGCGCCGCGGGCCGCGCCGCGCAGCGCCTCGGCGAGCGCGTGCGCCGCCTGGTCGGGGCAGGAGTCGTCGAGCAGCACGTCGCAGAAGTCCGTGAGCGCGCCGCCGAGCGGCACCAGGACGGGGAACGGACGGTAGGTCAGCGCGAGCGGCGCGAGCGCGAGCAGCCGCCCGCCCTCGCCGCGCACGGCGGCGATCCGCAGCCGCCCCTCGGTGCCGTACGAGAGCCACCACGAGTACAGCCAGGCGTGGCTCTGGAAGGGCGTGGCGGTGCGGCAGCGCGCGAACAGCGCGTCCCACTCCCCGGCGAGCGCGGCGAAGTCGTCGGTGTCGCGGTGGACATGGACGGTGAGATCGGTGGCGCCCCGCTGTCCGGGCACGGTGGTGGCGGCCGTGCCCACGGGCTCAGCGGTGGCGGGTCCGGGGGCCGTCACACCGTTTCCGGCTGGGGCGTGTGGCCGCCCGCGTGCGCCGTCGCGGGCCCCGGCACCGGCGCGTACGTCTCGGGCGTGCCGCGCCGCCGCGGCCGTACGAGCAGGGCGAGCGCACCCAGCAGGCCGCCGGCGCAGCCGCCGACGAGCGCGGCGAGCGGGGTGGAGGGGGACGTGGGCGCGGTGGGTTTCACGGCCCGGGAGAACTGGAGGACCTTGACGTTGGTGTCGGTCTGGAGGTGGCCGCCGTCTGCGACGAGGGCGCGGGCCACGCCGTCCGCCATGTTCACCGCGGTGGTGGGGCTCGCGTCGGTGGCGGTCACGGAGATCATCGGCGCGTCGGGCGAGGTGGCCGTGGTGACGTGCTCCTTGAGTCGGGCGACCGGCACCCCGGCCCACACCTGCGCGTCGCCGAGGACCGCGACCTGCGAGGCGACCCGGCCGTACGCGGTGGCGAAGCCGAGCGCGGCCGTGGGGTCCGACGCGTCGGTGGGCACGACGAGGACATAGCTCGTCGCGCTGTACTCGGGCGTGCTGACGGCCCCGTAGACGCTGCCCGCCGCGACGCCGAGGACGGCGGCCGCGGGGACGACGGTCCACAGCGGCACCCTCCGCAGCCGGTCGAGGAGGGCGGGCCGCGCGGGCTTCTCCGGTGTCTTCTCGGTCATGATCGGTCACTCGCTCCTCGTGTGGCGATGGTGTAGACGGCCATCAGCCGCTCGGCACTGTGCGCGATGTCGTAGTGGTGTGCGGCGCGCGGCGCGGGCAGCCTCTCCTGCCGTCCGGCGGCGAACCGCTGCTGGTGGTCGCGGAGTTCGGCGGTCAGCTCCGGCACGGAGCCGGAGATCTGCCGGGCGCCCGGCGCCGCCTGGGTCGGCAGGTCGTGCAGGGCGGGGCAGGTGACGTGCAGTACCGGGAGCCCCGCGGCGAGAGCCTCCACGACGGCGAGTCCGAACGCCTCGTCGGGCGACGGCGAGACGAACACGTCCATCGCGGAGAGCAGCGCGGGCAGCGACAGCGCGGACGGCGCGGACGGCGGATCCTCGCAGGCGCCCGTGAGCACCAGACGGTCCGCGGCGCCGCGCCGCCGCGCGACGCTCAGCAGCGCGTCGCGCTCGGGCCCCTCGCCGACCAGCAGCAGCCGCGCGCCCGGCAGGTCGGCGACGGCCCGTACGAGGGTGTCGAAGCGCTTGCCTCGGGTGAGGCGCCCGACGCCGCCGACGACGAAGGCGTCCGGCGGCAGCCCGAGCCGCTCGCGGGTGGCGCGGCGCGCCGTCTCGTCGTAGCCGAAGCGCGCGGCCTCGATGCCGTTGGGCACGACGTGGATGCGGTCGTGCCGCACGCCCCAGCGCTCAAGGCGGCGGGCGACGGTGTCGGAGACGGCGACGGTCGCGGAGCCGAGGCGCTCGCCCGCGAGGTAGAGCGCACGGGCGCCCGCCGACAGCGGGCGACCCTCGATCTGCCGGGCGCCCAGGGAGTGCTCGGTCGCGACGACGGCGCGCACCCCGGCGAGGCGGGCGGCGAACCTCCCGTACACGCAGGCGCGGTAGAGGTGCGTGTGGACCAGGTCGTACCTGCCGCGGCCGATGAGCCCGGTGAGCCTGGGCAGGGCCGCGAGGTCGCGGTTGCCTGTCATACCGAGGTGGCGCACCCGGACGCCGTCGGCGGCGATCCCGGCGGCGACGGCGCCCGGGTTGGTGAGCGTGACCACGTCGTGGTCGGTGGGCAGGTGCCGCAGCAGCAGCCGCAGTTGCTGCTCCGCGCCGCCGATGCCGAGGCCGGTGATGACATGGAGGACCCTCACGGCGCGGCCCCTTCTCGCGTGGTGGGCTGCGGTCCCGCGTGCTCGGCGTACTCCTCTTCGGGGTAGGGCCCGTAGGGGACGGGCTCGCGGCGCCTGCCGTGCAGCGCCCGCTTGAGGAAGAGGCGCGCGCCGGTGTCCCGCTGGCCGACGTGCACGCGCGGCAGGGCGAAGAGGCCGGTGAGCGGACCGGGGTCGATGGCGACCGCGTACCGGTAGCCGGCGGCGCGCACGGCGGCGACGGCGCGCTGGTCGACGGCGCCGTACGGGTAGCAGAAGCCGGTCACGTCGCCGCCGGTGATCTCCCGCAGCAGGGCGCGGCTGCGCGCGGTCTCCGCGGCGAGCAGCTCGGCACCGACGGCGCTCCGGTCGGTGAGGTCGGTGTGGAGCAGGCCGTGCGAGCCGATCTCCATCCCCGCGCCGGCCGCGGCCCTGATGCCGTCCTCGGTCAGCAGCGGCTTGCGGGGGCCGAGCGGGTCCCACGCGTTGGTGCCGCCGAGCCGCCCCGGCAGGACGTAGACGGTGGCGGTGAAGCCGTACCGCAGCAGCGCGGGCAGCGCGTGCTCGGTGAAGTCGGCGTAGCCGTCGTCGAAGGTGAGGCCGACGAGCCCGGCCGCGGTGCCCGCGGCGCGGGCCCGCAGCAGGTGCTCCATGGACACGCCGGTCAGGCCGCGCCTGCGCAGGAAGCGCAGCTGGCGGTCGAGGCGCCCCGGCGAGACGGTGACGCGGTACGGGTCGTCGGCGGGATCGGCGACCGAGTGGTACATGGCTGCCCACAGGGGACCTGCGGACGGGCTGTCAGCGGGCATCGGGGAGCTTTCGTGTGAGGGTGCGTGCGGTACGGGGCAGGGCGGCGAGCACGGCGCCGGCGCCGGGCGCGCGCAGGGCGGCCGCGACGGCGAGGAAGACGGCGGCGACGGCGAGCGAGCCGGCGGCGGTGGCGAGGTACGGGTCGGGCAGGGCGCCCGCGCACAGCCGCCCCGCCGCGGTGGCGGCGAGGGCGGCGGCGGTGAGCTTGCCGAGCCCGGCCGCGACGTGCGGGACGCGGACGGGCACGCTGCGCCCGCCGAGCCCGGTGAGCAGCAGGACGGCGGTGAGGCTGATGCCGAGCGCGTTGGCCACCGCGATGCCGAGGACGCCCCACACCCGCACCAGGGCGGCGCCCGACGCGGTGGTCAGAGCGAGGCCGCCGAGCATGGCGAGCGCCGGGTACCACAGCGGGCGGGCGGCGGAGAAGTAGCAGCGCACGAGGGCGCCGACGAGGGTCTGGCCGAGCAGTCCGAGCGCGTACACCCGCATCACGGACGCGGTGGCCGCGGTGTCCGCGGCGTCGAACGCGCCGCGCTGGAAGAGGATGTGCACGATCTGCGGGGCGCAGGCGGTGACCAGCGCGGTGCCGAGGAGCACCACGACCGCGGCGGTCGCGAGGTCGCGCTCGACGCGGCGGCGCGCGGTCTCCGTGTCGCCCGCGCCCATCGCGCGCGCGACCACGGGGAAGGTGACGGTGCACAGCATCAGTGACAGCGTCATCGGCAACTGCGCCACTTTCTGGGCGTAGTTGAGGTGCGAGATGGCCCCTGCGGGCAGCGGCGCGGCGAGGAAGCGCTCCACGAGGACCTGCGCCTGGCGGCTGAGCGCGAAGACGATGACGGGCGCGACGAGCGCGACGCCGACGCCGGGCACCCGGGCGCCCGGCAGCGCGGGGCCCGCGGCCCGCACCCTGCGCCACAGCGAGGGCGCCTGGATCGCGGCCATACAGGCGCCGCCCACGGCGACGCCGATCGCGGCGGCCCGCACGCCGAGGCCGCCGGGCAGCAGCACCATCGTGACGACGATGCCGGTGTTGTAGGCGACGTAGATCGCGGCGGGCGCGAGGAAGCGGGAGTGCGCGCGCAGGGCGGCGCTGAAGTAGCCGACGAGTCCGAAGCTGAAGACGCAGGTCGCGGTGGCGCGCGTGCAGTCCACGGCCAGCGCGTGGTCGGGCAGCCCGGGGGCGAGCGCGTCCACCACCCAGGGCGCCCCCGCGATCACCAGCAGCGCGACGCAGCCGAGGAGGCCGCACAGCGCGGGCAGCGTCCTGCGCAGCAGCGCCCGCACGGAGCCGCGGGCGACGGCGAGGCTGAAGGCGGGCACCAGGATCAGCGCCATCGCGTCCTCGATCAGCAGCGTGGAGGACACCTCGGGCACGGTCCACGACACGAGGAACGCGTCGCTCTCCGCGCCCGCGCCGAAGAGGTGCGCGATGACCTGGTCCCTTACCAGCCCCAGCAGCGCTCCCAGCGCGGTCAGCACGGCGGTGACCAGCGCGGCCCGCCCGAACCGCCGCCCGCCCCCGCCCTCTTCACGGACGGCAGCGGCCTCGCCCGCGGGCGCGCTCGCCTAGGCGGGCGCGGTGGCGCCCGCCGCGGCGAGCGCCGTCTCCGGGCCGGGCGCGCTCCCCGGGCCGGGCGCCGTCTCGCGCGCGGGCGCGGACGAGGCGCTGGGCGCGGGCGCGGGTACGGCGTGTGCGGGTACCGCGTCCGCGGGCTGGGGGCTCGGGGCCGCCGTGTCCTTCATCGGCGCGGCGCCTCCCCCGGTGCGGTGCCGTGCGCGCCGCGGCCCAGCGCCCAGGCGGCCGTCAGGCCGAGCATCACGGCCGTCAGGACCGTGGAGGGGCCGCCGATGTCGGCGTAGGCGAAGTCGATGAGCTGCCACACCAGCAGCCCGCACACCAGCACGGCGGCGCCCGCCCCGCGCCCGGCGCGGCGGGCGCGGGGCAGCCCGCGCAGCGCGCACACCAGGACCGCGAGCCAGCTGCCGACGAGCGCGACCAACCCGACGAGGCCCTGCTCGCTGAGGACCAGCAGGTACATGTTGTGCGGCGAGAGCAGCGGCTGCCGCTGGAAGCCCGCGCCCGCGCCGTCGGTGTCGCTGCCGGAGGAGAGCGCGAGCGAGGCGTGCGCGTCGCGGTGCGCGGGGAACCCCTTGAGCCCGACGCCCGTCACCGGGTCCTCGCGCCACATGTCCACCGCGGCCGCCCACATCGTGTACCGGTCCGTGACGGACTGGTCGGGGTCGTCGGTGACCTGGGTGATCGAGTCGAGCCGCTGGGAGACCAGCTGCGAGCCGACGCCCGCGCCACCGATCAGCACCACCCCGAGCGCCCCCGCGACCAGCGCGGCGACCAGCGCCCGCCGCACGCCCGTGGCCAGCAGCATCAGCACGAGCACCACCGCCGTGGCGATCCACGCGCCACGGCTGAACGACAGCAGCAGCGGCACACCGAGCAGCGCGGCGCAGGCCAGGGCGGCGCCCCGGCGGCGCGCGGCGTTGCCGCCGTCCAGCGCGTACCCGACCGCGATGATCAGGCCGTACGAGACGACGGTCGCCATGCCCATCACGTCGGTCGCGCCGAAGGTGCCGACCGCTCGGATGTCCTTGCCCTCGTACGACGCGCCGGTGGCCGTCGCGTACTGCACGACGCCGACCGCGCCCTCCACCAGGGCGAGGGCGACGAGCCCGCCCGCGACCACGCCGAAGTCCCGCCGGTCGCGCACGAGCAGCACGAGCGAGGCCGGTACGAGGACGAAGACCTGGAGGTAGCGGGGGACCCCGGCGAGGCTGAACGCCGGGTCCTGGGAGGTGATCGCGGCGAGCGCGACGCCGACCACCGGCGCGCCGAGCACGAAGGCCGCCGTCCTGCTCAGGGGGCGCTCGCGCCGGCGCAGCAGCCGCCCGGCGCAGAACAGCACCAGCACGCCGGACGCCGCGTCGGCGACCGTGCCGGTGCCCTCGGCCACGCCGCCGCCCGGCGGTGCGGGCGCGGCGAGCAGCGCGAGCACGGCGAGCACGGGGAGCAAGTGCGCGGGGCGCCGCCACCGGGCGGGCGTGCGGGGCGCCGCCGGTTCGACCGGGGGCGCGAGCGCTGGCGCGGGCGCCGTCACGGGCGCCGGCGCGCTCATCAGCTGCCCGCCGGGCGGACGAGCGAGAGCGCCGTGCGCACCAGGATGCAGACGTCCTGCCACAGCGACCAGTGGTCGATGTAGTGGTTGTCGAAGCGCGAGCGGTCCTCGATGGACGTGTCGCCGCGCAGCCCGTGCACCTGGGCGAGCCCGGTGATGCCGACCGGCATCCGGTGGCGTGCCGCGTAGCCGGGCAGCGTCTTGCTGAAGTTGGCCACGAAGTGCGGGCGTTCGGGTCTCGGCCCGACGAGGCTCATGTCGCCGCGCAGCACGTTCCACAGCTGCGGCAGCTCGTCAAGCGAGGTCCTGCGCAGGATGTTGCCGACGGTGCTCATCCGGTGGTCGCCCGCGATGTTCCAGCGGGTGGCCGCCTCGTGCTCGTCGGCCGGCCGCAGCGTACGGAACTTCAGCAGCGTGAACAGGCGGCCGTCCTGCCCCACCCGCTCCTGTCTGAACAGCACGCCCGGGCCGTCGAGCAGCCGTACGGCGAGGGCGCAGCCGAGCAGCACGGGCGCGAGCGCGACCAGCGCGGGCGCGGCGACCGCGATGTCGAGGAGCCGCTTGGCGCGGCTGCCGCGCGGGGCGGGCGCGGGGTCGTCGATCCGGCGGATCGCGAAGCCCCACAGGTGGTCGGTCATCCGGGGGCGCACGGCCGCCGGCGCCCATCCGCCGTCGCCGACCCAGAGCACGCCGCAGCCGTACGCCCGTACCAGCGCGAGGAGTTCGGCGGGCGCCGGACCCGCGGCCGAGGACTCGGCCGGGGCCGCGAAGACGTCGGGGCCGACGAAGACGGCCTCCTGCACGCCGTTCTGGACGACGGCCCTGTGCACCTCCTCCGCGGTGGCGAGCACCGGCAGCGGCCCGCCGGGCCCGGCCGCGTCGGCGGGCGTGCCGCAGGCGACGCCCACGGGCCGCAGCCCGTACTCGGGGTGCTGGGCGAGCAGCGCGCAGACGGCGCGCGCCCGCGCGCCGGTACCGACGACGAGCGTGGAGCGCGCCCGGGTCCTCGCGCGGGCGCGGGCCCGCGCGTGGACTGCGGCGCGCCCTGCGCACGCGGTGACGAGCTGTGCGCAGGCGCCCACGGCGAGGACCGCGGGCGCGCACACCTCGGCGCCCGGGAAGACCGCCTCGCACACGGCGGCGGCCACGCACCAGGCGATGCCGACCCGCGCGGCGAGCGCGGGCAGCCGGTCGAGGACCGCGGGGTTGAGGGGTGGCTCGTAGAGCCCGCCGTACGCATTGAGCGCCGTCACGCAGGCGGCGAGCAGCACCCCGAGCGCGGCGTCGGCGGCGCCGGGCACCCCGCCGCCGCGCACGGCGGCGAGCCCGGCGAGCACTCCCGCCAGATCGGCGCCTGCGGCCGGCAGCGCCCGCAGCACGGCCGCCCCCGCGTGCCCGCGCCTGGCGGGCGGGGCGAGCCGCCGCGCCGGGTCCAGGCGGCGGGGCGCGAGGTCGCGCGCGCGGCCTCTCGGCGGGGCGGCGACGACGCCGCGGTCCGCGGTGGTCCCGGAGCGGCGCGCGGGCCCCGAGGGCGAGGGAACACTGGTGCTTTCCGTGCTCACTGGGGGATCGGCTCCCTGCGGTCAGGGTGCGGCGCGCCCGCGGCCTCGCGGTAGACATCCGCGATGGCCTCTGCGGTCAGCCGCACGTCGAAGGTGCTCAGGACGTGGTCGTGGGCCCGGCGGCCGAGCGCGGCGCACCGCGCCGGGTCGCGCAGCAGCGCCACAGCGGCCGCGGCGAGCGCGGCGGGGTCCTCCGGGGGCACGAGGCACGCGTCGGCGTGTCCCGGCGGGAGGCTCTCGCGGGCGCCGTCCACGTCGGTGACGACGACGGGCCGCCCGCAGGCCATGGCTTCGAGCGGGGAGAGCGCCATGCCCTCCCAGCGGGACGGCAGGACCACCAGATCGGCAGCGCGGTACCAGCGCGCGGTGTCGGCGACGGCGCCCGCGAAGAGGACGGACGGCGGGGCCGCGGCCCGCAGCGCGGCGCCGTCGGGTCCCTCGCCGACGAGCACGAGGCGGGCGCCCCGCACCTCACGGGCGACGGCATCCCAGGCGCGCAGCAGCACGTCCTGCCCCTTCTGGCGGCAGAGCCTGCCGACGCACACCACGACGGGGGCGGCCACGCCGTCCCGGCCCGCGTCGAGGCCGAGACCGCCGGGGCCGGGCCCGGCGAGGGGCGGCGGCGCGCCGCCGCCCGGTGGCGCCTGCGGGGTGAAGCGCCGGGTGTCCACGCCGTTGCGGACCACGTGGAACCTGCCGCGCACCCCGGCGCGCACGCCGGTGGCGCGCTCGGCCTCGCTGACGCAGACGACGGCGTCGCTCCACCGGGCGGCCCACCGCTCCCAGCCGCGGGCGGCGCGCGCCAGGGCGCCGTCCGCGGCCTCGAAGGACCAGGCGTGCGGCTGGAAGACGGTGGGGACCCGGCCGCGTGCGGCGAGCCGCCCCGCGAGCCCGGCCTTGGCGCTGTGCGCGTGCAGGACGTCGGGGCGTACGGCGTCGAGGACGCGGGCCGCGGCGCGCACCTCGCCGGGCAGCGAGGGCCCCGGCTCCCTGGTGGCGGCCCAGGGCAGCACCTCGGCGCCCGCGCGGGCCGCGGCGGGCGCGAGGGTGCTCCCGGGCGGGCAGGCGACGACGACGCGGAGCCCCGCCGCGGTCTGCGCGGCGGCGAGGTCGGCGACCACGCGCGGGACACCGCCGTCGAGGGGCTGGACGAGATGGAGTGCGGTGAAGCCGGTCCCGGCCCCGGAGCTGCCCGACGTCACGCGCACGTCATTCCACTTCTTTCCACTCGTGGGCGGGAAAGCCTTCGCGGTCACCTCTGCCGAGGCGCGGGATTCCGGTCACCCCCCGGTTGCCGCCCGTACGAAGAACGCACCGGCTCGAACGGGGTAACGCCCAGCGTCCAATCGAACGCAAAAAGGTTCTGCCACCCCGGTTGAAGGGGTTCTGGAATCGAACGCATCTGACCCTCCGCCACGATTGTTCGCATTAAAGGGTTGTCTCTTGATCTGGACGTCGCGGGGCAGGGTTGTCGGCGTGATCCGCGTCTGCACAGAAACCTCCCGCCAGAGGGCCGGACAGCTGGCCGGACAGAGATCCGGCCCGAACCGATAGGCACCTTTACAGAGCGGATGGTGAAAGTGCCGGAGGCACGCTGGCGCGCCCCGGCCGCCGGGGCCGCGGCCAGGGAGAAGAGATCAGGCTTCACTCATTCGGGGCAGCAACCGATCGGACCCCCGCGCGTTGATCGCTACGTCGGGCATTCACGTCCGGCGATTCGTTTGTTTGTTGTCACACCGAGGAGCCTCATCCCCATGTCGCGTATCGCGAAGGCTGTTGTTCTGTCCACCACGGCGGTCGCCGCTGTCGCCGGCGCGTCCGGTGCCGCGTTCGCCGACGCCGGCGCGGGTGCCGCGGCCATCGGTTCCCCCGGTGTCGCCTCCGGCAACGCCATCCAGGTGCCGGTCCACGTCCCGGTCAACGTCTGCGGCAACACCATCGACATCATCGGTCTGCTGAACCCCTCGTTCGGCAACACCTGCGTCAACGCCTGAGGCGTCGCGCCCCCTGGCACGAGGAAGCCGTCCCGCCGTCCCGGCGGGGCGGCTTTCGCCGTGTCCGGCCCGGGACCGCGCCAGGCGGCGGTACCGGTTGCGCCGCACGGGGCGGCGTCACCCACCCGTTCGGACCGGGCGCATTGCGGGCCCCACCCGCGGAACCGACCGTGAGGTGGATCCCCCCTCGCCCCGAGCGCCCCGAAAGGACCCCCGTACGATGCGTCCCCACCTCCCCCTGAGCGCGGCAGCCGCCGTCGCCTGCGCAGCCCTCGCCCTCGGCACCGCGGGCCCCGCTGCCGCCGCCTCGACCACCCCGGCGGGAGGCGCCCGCACCGCGCACTCCGCGCCCGCGCCCGACGCGGCGACGCTCGCCCGGCAGATCTCCACGCTGCGCGGCGTCGGCGGCGTGCTCACCCCCGTCACCGACCTGCTGACCGCCGCGCTCAAGACCGGCCACGGGAGCCTCTCCGCCGCCGACGCGGACCGGCTCTCCGCCGCGGCCCGGAAGGCGATCGCCGCGGCGCGGCCCGCCGCGGCCCCGGGAGCCGCCCGTACCGCCGCGCCCGCAGGGACCCTCGACGCAGCGCTCACCGCGCTCGACACGTCGGTGGACGCGCTCACCGCCGCGGCGCGCACGGGCACCGCCCAGTCCGCCCAGAAGACCCGCACGGCCGTGGGCGACACCGTGACCCAGCTGGTCAACGTGGTCGTGGCCAACGTGCTCGGCGGCGGGCTGCCGGAGCCGGACCTGCCGGGCCTGCCCGAGCTCCCGAGTCTGCCCGCGGCCCCCGGCGGCCAGGAGCCCGAGACCTCCACGCTGCCGGCCTCGACCCAGGTGACGACGCTGCCCGCGTTCGCCCACCCCGGCCTGACGAACCTCTCGGACCTCACCGACTGACGGCCGCGCACCCCGTGCCCACAGGGCCGGCCCCGGCGGATCGCGCCGCGGCCGGCCCGCCGCGCGCCCAACGACAGCGCGGCGGTTTCGATACGTGCTTCGGCGCACTGCCAGGCGTACGAGTGGCACCTGCGGAATTCGCGGACGTGCGAGTTTCCCCTGGCGGCGGGGGCTCGTTAGGGATATCGCAGTCCACGCGAAAGAAGGTTCACACCATGAAGTCCACGAAGGTTGCCGCGATCGTCGCCGGTTCCCTGGTCGCCCTCGGTACGGCCGCCCCGGCCTTCGCCGACGGCCTCACCCCCACCAGCCTGAACGGCGGCATCGACTCGATCGCGGCCAACGGCCTGCGCGACGGTTCGCCGATCAGCACCAACGCCCTCGACCCGTCGAACAAGGGCTCGCTGGTCAACGCCGTGAACAACACGGCGCAGAGCCTCAGCAAGGCGAAGCCCGCCCAGAGCGCGCAGGCCCCGTCGAAGGAGTCCGTCAAGCACCAGGGCCCCTCCGACCCGGTCGGCCAGCTCCTCGGCGGCCTCCCGCTCGGCGGCTGAACCGGTCCCGCACCGGGGTGCGGCACCCCGCGATTACGCCAGGCGGAGGAGTTTCCGTACGCGGC
Organism: Streptomyces tremellae; assembly: GCF_039540215.1. Taxonomy (NCBI): domain Bacteria; kingdom Bacillati; phylum Actinomycetota; class Actinomycetes; order Kitasatosporales; family Streptomycetaceae; genus Streptomyces; species Streptomyces tremellae. The sequence goes on along the minus strand of NZ_BAABEP010000008.1, from coordinate 68,279 downwards.
CGGGTCGGTCGGAACACCGGCTCAAGCTCGTACATAAACTGACAAAACGTCGAGGAAAGGTAATCGCATGAACGGCATCAAGAAGGCAGCTCTCGTCGTCGCGGCCGCCGGCATCGCGGCGGGTGCCGCCGCCGGTACCGCCGCGGCCGACTCGGGCGCGGGCGCCGCGGCCATCGGCTCGCCGGGCGTCCTGTCCGGCAACATCGCCCAGGTCCCGGTGCACGTCCCGGTCAACGTGAGCGGCAACAGCGCCAACCTGATCGGCGCGCTGAACCCGGCGTTCGGCAACCAGGCGGCGAACGGCTGACCCAGGGCGGATCCCTCCCTCCTCGGGAACCTCCCTGCGGGAAGCCTCCCTCCTCGGGAACACGACGGAGCGGGCGTGTGGAGTTGGGGCTCCACACGTCCGCTCCGTCCTTTGTCGGCAGGCCCGTTGGCGGTCAGCCGGTCCAGAAGTCCCACCAGCGCGTGAGGATGAGCATGGCGATGCCGCCGAGCCACACCAGCGGCGGCAGCCAGTGGAACTCCGCGAGCGCGGTGCGCACGGCGGCGGGCGCGGGCAGCACGCCCTGCTCGATGTTGTGCACCGTGACGTAGCAGAACGCGAGGATCGTCCCCGTCCACGCCAGGCAGCACCACAGGCACAGCGCGTTGATCTCGTACAGCGACTGGATCTGGAGCCAGGTGCAGAAGCCGACCCCGAACAGGGTGCCCGCGTTCAGCCCGAGCCAGTACCAGCGGCCGTAGCGGGCGCCCGCGAGCACGCCCATGCCGACCGCCACCACCACCGGGTACGTGGCGAGGCCCAGCATCGGGTTGGGGAACCCGAAGGCCGACGCCTGGGCACTCTTCATCACGCTGCCGCACGAGACCACCGGGTTGAGGCTGCACCCCGGCGTGAAGTTCGGGTCCTTGAGCAGCTCGAACTTGTCCAGGGTGATCACCCAGGCGGCCAGCAGGCCCATAAGCCCCGCCACCACCAGGAGAACACCGAAGGGGCGGCTGCCGCCGTACCGGCGCCCACCGCCCTCGGGCCCGGCCTCTCTCGCGTGTGCCGGGCGTCCGTCTTGCTGCTTGCCGGCGGAACCCCTGCCGGCCACTGCCGTTGCCATGGCGACGACGCTATGCCCGGTTCCGGCCGACTCAGCCGCCACGAGCGTTCTTTCACCGGAACGAGCGAGCCGGTCCGCGACGGCGGCCGGACAATCCGATGAGCGGGAACGCACGTGAGCTGCTCGCACACCGAGTTCGGGCCCGAGGGTCGGGCAGGGGATTCGAGCGAGGGGTTCGAGCGACGGTTCGAGCGACGGGTTCGAAGAAGCGTTTCCCCCGTCCCCCTGTCCGCCCCCGCGAGAGTGACCCTGTGGACATCCTGTGCGTTCTCCCGGTATGGAAACCCTCCGTGCCCCGCGCCGGGACCGCCCGGCCGCCGAGCGGAAGCCGCGCGCCGAGTCGGCGCATCCGCGCACGCCCATCTACAACGCCCTGGTGAGGGAGTGGGGGGACGCGGGGCGCACCGTGCCCGCCGCACCGCAGGGCGGCCCCGCGGAACCGGCCGCGGAGGACCGCCACGGGGCCGGATGAGTCGGCCCCGACGGACGGGCAGCCGAACGGAGCTGCCGGGCGGGGGCTGCCGGGCGAGGGCTGCCGGGCGGGTCCCGACGGCACAGCGCTCGGGCCCGGTCCGCACGCGGCGTGCGGACCGGGCCCTTCGTGTGTGTTCTGGCGCCCTCCCGTCAGCCGGTCAGGCTGCGGACCGGTACGAGGCAGTGGGCCGCGGTCGCGACCACCTCGGGGTTGCCGACGAACGCGCGCAACTGGTCCTCGCTGACGGGGCGTCCAGGCACCCCGTCCGTCCACGGCTTGGTCGCCACGATGAAGTACACCCGGCCCGCTCTGCGCGCGTCCTGCTCCCACTCCGGCGGCACCGGGCACTGGGCGTTGAGGTACGGCATGGTCAGCACGGCCCGCCCCGCCTCCACCAGCAGTTTGATCGCGACGGACGGCCGGTCCGCGAGGTCCACGGTCTCGGTGCCGGGCTCCAGACCGATCTCGCCGAGTACGGCGTGCAGTGCCTCCTCGCCCGCCGCGGGCCCCTGCCGCCCGTCACCGAGGGAGTAGGCGAGCAGGAACGGCGCGCTGCGCTCCCCCTCCGCGGGATCTTTGGTCCAGGGGATCACCGAGAGCGTGCCCATGAGCGGGGCGTACGACGCGGTGTTGCTTGTCGTCATATCTCGTCACATTAGCGGCTGTTGGGGCATGATCGTGCCCCGTTGTCACCCGACCGGGTCACTCGGCGCGCCGTCGGGTCCGGTGTCCGGCCCCTCGGGCACCCGGCGCGGTGTGAACGAGACGGGCAGGCGCGCGGGCACCCGGGTCCACGGCGACGGGCTCGGCACCAGCTCCTCGGCGGGCACGGTGAGTTCGAGGTCGGGCAGCAGGTTGAGCACCGTACGCACGGCCGTACGGGCGATCAGCCGGGCCGGCAGCTGCGCGGGGCAGCGGTGCGGGCCCGCGGAGAAGGCGAGATGGGCGCGGTTGCCCCAGTCCTCGCCCTCGTCGGGCCGGATCTCCGGGTCGTCGTTGGCCGCGCCGATCCCCATGATCAGGCAGTCGCCCCTGCGCAGCACCTGGCCGCCGAGCTCGATGTCGTGCAGCACGTACCGGGCCGGCATCGCGTTCAACGGCGGTTCACGCCACAGGGCTTCGTCGAGGGCGTCGTCCACGCCGAGCCGCCCGCCGCGCAGCCGGGCCGCGAACCGCGGGTCGGTGATCATCATCCGCAGGGTCTGCGCGATCCAGGAGATGGTGGGGGCGTTGCCCGCGATGAGCATCAGGTGCATCGCCGCGTACCGCTCCTCGTCCGTCACCAGGTTGGGGTGGTGGGCGAAGGTCCACGTGAGGTCCGTGTCGGGAGCGGACCGCTGGCGGGCGATCATCTCGCCGATGATGCGGTGCTGGGTCTGGTACGCCTCCTCGGAGCCGGGGTTGGAGCCCACCACGCCGAGGACCGTGCGCACCAGCTCCTCGCTCTGCGCGGGGCCGAGGCCGAAGAGCCCGGCGAGCGACATCATCGGCGCGAGCGCCGCGTAGTCGTTGACCAGGTCGGCGTGGCCCTCCTCGGAGAACCGGGCGACGAGCGCGCGGCAGCGCACCTCGATCAGCCGCCGCGCGGCCCGCTCGTTGAGCCTGCCGACCCCCTCGTCGAACGGCACGCGCATGCGCCGGTGTTCTGCGCCGTCCTCGTGGTAGCAGACCGGGTGGTAGCGCATCATCGGCATCAGCGGCGACTCGGGCGCGATCCTGCCCTCCCGCAGGGCGTGCCAGTTGCGCGGGTCGCGGGAGAACAGCTGCTCCTGGCGCGTGATGACGAGGAGTTCGTGGTAGCCGAGCACCAGCCAGGCGGGCAGGCCGGGTTCGAGCTCGACGGGCGCCACCGGGCCGTATGTGTCGCGCAGTTCGCGGTAGACGAGGTGCGGGTCGGGCGAGGAGACGATGTCGGTGAGCAGCATCGGCCGCTCGGCGCCGCGGTGCTGCCCGCCGCCGCCCGCGCCGTACGGGACGGGGCAGCCGCCGGGCGGCGCCACCTCCTGCGCCCCGGTCCGGGCTCCGTGCCGCGCCGTGTCGTGGGGGCCGCTCCCGCGCGGCGTCACGACGCGGTCTCCGGGGTGCGTACGGCACTGCCGTCCAACACGTACTCGACGAGGGTGATCAGCGCCTCCGCCGACGACGCGCGATCCCTCGCGTCGCACATCACGATGGGTGTCTCCTCCAACAGGTCCAGGGCTTCCCGGAGTTCCTCGGTGGGGTAGGGGTGGCTGTCGGGGAACTGGTTGACCGCGACCGCGAACGGCACGTGCCGCACCTCCAGTTGCTCCAGCACGTCGAAGCTGTCCTCAAGCCTGCGGGTGTCGATCACCACCAGCACGCCGAGCGCCCCTTCGAGCAGCCCCTCCCACAGGTCCCAGAACCGCTTCTGGCCCGGCGTGCCGAAGAGGTAGAGCACGATGCGCGGGCTGAGGGTGATGCGCCCGAAGTCCATGGCGACGGTGGTGGTGGTCTTGCCGCTGGTGGCCGCCAGGTCGTCCACGCCGACGCTGGCCTGCGTCATGACCTCCTCGGTGCGCAGCGGCGCGATCTCGCTGACGGAGCCGACCAGCGTCGTCTTGCCGACCCCGAAGGCCCCGACCACGGGGATCTTGACGGCCTGCTGGACAGTGTCGGGCAGGTAGCGGTCAGCGGAGCCGACGGAGACCATCCAGTACCTCCTGAAGCAGTTTCGGGTCGGGCAGTACGGCCTGCGGCACGCCGGAGCGCGCGGTGAGGTGGCCGCTGTCGACCAGGTCGGACGCGAGGACCTTCACCAGGCTCACCGGGAGGTCGAGGTGGGCCGCCGCCTCGACCAGGGAGAGCAGCCGCTCGCACATGCGCACGAGGGCCCGCTCCTCGCGTGCCGCCGACACCGGCAGCGGCTTGGCGGGCACGGTCGCGACGAGCAGCGTCTCGACCCCGACCGTGTTGCGGCTCGGCCGCGAGCGGCCCCGCGTGATGACGTACGGGCGCAGTGCCGCGGAACCGTCCTCGGGATCCGGCCCCGGGCGCGCCCGCCCGGGGCCGGCTGAGCCGCTCACACAGACCCCTGCCGGGGCGGACTGCTCAGGTTCGGGGCCCCGATCTTCATCACTTGGGCCTGCATCTGCCGGGCCACCAGCTTCGGGTCCACCACGGGCCCCGTGACGACGGCGAGATGGGCGCCGTGCGCGCTGCGCATGAAGAGGAAGCCGCCGTTGAACTCGACCATCTGCTGGTGGACGAGGCCGCCGTCGGAGCCGAACTCCTTGCCGAGGCTGCGGCCGAGCGAGAGCAGCCCCGAGCAGTTGGCGGCGAGCCGGTCGGCCGCGTCCCTGTCCATCCCCTCAGAGCTGGTCAACAGGAGTCCGTCGGCGCTGAAGACGATGACCTGGCGTACCCCCGGAACGGCGGCGACGTCGGCGATCATCCAGCTCCGCTGCTCCGGCTCGGTCACGTAACTCATGGTCGGTTCCGTCCTTCTGGGGATTCGGGCTGGCGGGAGGGGAGGGGGCGGTGCGGCGGCCCCGCGCGGGCGGGGTCACGAGGCGTGCGGGGGTGTTCCGTCGTCGCCCGCGGGGCGCGGGTGCGGGGGCTCCTGCGCGGTGCAGCCCTCGAAGAAGGCCGACATCCACTCCCCCGCCTCCTCGGGCGTGCCGGGCGGGGTGGTGCTGCTCGGGCCGTTCGGCATCGGGCGCGACTCTCCCCGCGCCGATCTGCGGCGCGGCAGCCTCCTCGGTCCTTCGGGCGCGCTGTCGTGGGCCCCGGAACCGGCCCGCTGGCGGGGTTCGGGGACGAGCGGCTCGGGGGCGGCGGGGTGCTGCGCGGCGGGGCGCCCGTGCGCGGGCGGGCGCCCTGGCGCGTCGTCGCGGTCCCGCGCGGTGCGGTCGTGGGTGATCGGGTCCTGTGCGCTGATGTCGTCGAGGGTCCGTTCCTGTGCGCTGCGGTCGTACGGGTCGCGTCCCCCGGCCGTGCGACCGGTCCCGGCCCTGTCCTGAGGGCCCGGGCCCTGCTCCCGCGCCGGTGCGGCCGTGTCCTGGGCGGCAGGGCCCGGCTCGCGCCCGGCGTGCTGCCGCCCCTGCCCGGCCGTGCCGGGCGCCTCGCGGCGGGGCAGCGTGGGCTCCTGCGCGGGAAGTTCGGGCCTGCGGGGTTTCCTCGGCGGCTGCGGGACGAGCGGGTTGTGCACGAACCGCGGGTCGGCGGGCGACACGTCCGCGTCGGTCAGGCCGTCGGACCGCTCACGCCCGGGGGCGCGCTGGGCCGGGCGCTCCTCGTCCGCCGCCGGGCGGCGCTTGGCGGTGCCGGGCGGGTCGAGCTTCTCCAGCATCTCCAGGGGTACGAGGACGACCGCGCGGATCCCGCCGTACGGCGAGGGTCCGAGGTCGACGCCGAAGCCGTGCCGCCTGGCGAACCTGCCGATGACCGCGAAGCCGGTCTGTGGGATCTCCCCCACGTCGCCCACGCCGAGCAGCCTGCGGCCGGAGACGATCTCCCGCGCCTCGGCGAGCCGGTAGTCGTCGAGGCCGAGACCGCCGTCGTCCACCTCGATGACCGCGCCGCGCTGCACCGGCCGCACGGCGACGGGGACGGCGGTGCGCGGCGGCGAGTACTCGGTGGCGTTGGCGAGGAGCTCCGCGATCAGGTGGATCAGCGGCTCCACGACGATCGCGGCGATGCCGACGTCCGGGTCGCCCGTGACCTCCACCCTGCGGTACGACATGATGCGGCCTGACGCGGCCCGTACGACGTCGACCAGCGCGAGCGGCTCCTGCCACTGCTGGCCGGGCCACTCGTCGCACAGGACCTTGAGGCTCTGCGCGTGCCTGGCCTGCTGGGTGGCGGCGTGGTCGACCTGCATGGTGGTCTCCAGCAGGTCCGTGTCGCCCGGGTAGCGGTCCGCGATGCCGGTGGCCTTGGCCTGGATGCGGTGCGCCGAGGTCTGGATGCGGTTCGCCAGCTCCACCAGGGAGAGCCGCTGGGACTCCTCGCGCTCGTCGATGGAGCGGGAGACCTCGGCGAGCATCCGGTCGAACCAGACGGAGATGCCCTCGCCGCCGTCGCCCCCCGGGCCCGGCGGTCTGGCCGTCTCGGCGGCGCCGTCGGCGCCGTCGGCGTGCAGCGCGGGCGGCACCGCCGTGCGGGCGAGGGCCGCGGGCAGCCTCCGTTCGAGCGTGAACTGGGCCTCTTCCCTGATGCGTTCGGCCTGGGTGTTGACGTATCCGTGCCACTGGGCGTCGCGGCGGGCGAGTTCGGCGTCGCGCTCCTTGACCTCTCCGCGCAGCTTGATCAGGGCGTAGGTGAGGTCGTGCTGCGCGCGCCTGAACGATTCGAGCCAGCCGAGCAGTACGGCACCCGCGACGCCGTACGCCGCCACGGCGCCGACCCCGACCGCCCGCTCCATGGCGAAGCCGCCGCCGGTCAGGGCGAGGAACGCGAGGACGAGCACGACCGGCCAGGGGCGTGTCCTGCGGGCGGTGGTGGCAGACACGGGGGTGCGGGCACGGGTCATGGAAAACCTTCGTGTGGTCCGAAGTCTCGTCTCCGACCGGCACTCCGTGGCGGACGGTGCCGGCCCGGCCGATCCTGAGGTCAATTCCCCGGCAGAGGTCAATCCCTCGACCGGGTGCGTTGCGTCGAGAGCGACTGGGCGCGCGCCGGACATTGCTGGGGCCGAACAATGCGGGGATCGTATATCGCCCGGAGGACGGCCAGGGACGCTTTTCCCGAGCACGCCCGCCCGTCCTTCGGCCGTGCGGCCCTGACCTGCGACGACCACCGGGACAACTCCCGGCAGAACATCTACCCTCCGTCACCTGCGGCGCGAAACCGCCCACCGAAAGGGCGAGGTGACGGGGCGCGAGCGGTCTCCGGAAGACCGCCCCACCGCTTTTCCCCCGAGCCGTACGGCGTTCCACGGCCCACCGGGAGGACAAGCCCACGAATGACATCGTGACGCGACGGAACCGAATATTCGAGAACTCCGTTTCGCCTTTCCCGAAAGAACTCGGACAAGCCCAGTCACACGCGGCTCTCGGCGGACGGGCGGACGGCGTACGTCCCGTCCCGGCGCGCGGGGGATCATGGGCCGGTGAACACCGACGAGGCCCCCGCTGTCCGTGCCGACGTGCCCGGCACCTTCGCCCACAGCGTGCTTGCCGAGCGCCATCCCGCGCTCGTCCGGCAGGTGCGCGACGCCACCCCCTACCCGCCGGCCGTGCGCGGCGCCCTCGACGGGCTGCTCGCCGAGATCACGGACGGGACCGTGGCACCGCTGCCACCGGACGCGCACGACGCCCGGCAGTGGGACGCCTGGGGCGCGGGGACCGCCGTCGGCAGGCCCTGGTACGACCTGACCTTCCTGTGGGGGGAGAGCTACTTCTACCGTCGGCTGCTCGGCGCGGTCGGGTACTTCGCACCGGGGGTACGGCAGGGGCTCGACCCGTTCGCGCCCTTCAAGGACGCCGAGCTGCGCGGCACCGCCGTGGACGAGGAACTCGCCGCGCTCGACGCGCTCGCAGAACACCCCGAGCGTGAGCGGGCGGACGCGCTGCTCGGCGCCGCGCTCTGGGGCAACCGCGCCGACCTCGGCTTCCGGATCACCGCGGGCGAGACGGCGCCCGGCGGCGCGGCGCAGCTGGTGGCCGACGAGCGGGAGCGCCTCTGGGACATGCTCCCGCCGGGCGACGACCCGGCCGCGACCGTGCACCTGATCGCCGACAACGCGGCCCGCGAACTCGTGCCCGACCTGCTCCTCCTCGACCACCTGCTGCACACCGGCCGGGCGGGCAGCGCGGTCCTGCACGTCAAGCCGTACCCGTACTACGTCTCGGACGCCACGGCGGCGGACGCGGACGCCGCGCTGCGGCGCCTCGCGGCGGCCGGCGGCGCGGCGGGCGAGGCGGGCCGCCGCCTGTGGGACGCGGTGGCCGAGGGCCGGCTCGCCATCGGCGCGCACCCCTTCTTCTGCGCGCCGTTCGGCTACGCGGAGATGCCGGACGACCTGCGCCGCCATCTCGCCACCGCGACCGTCACGCTGCTCAAGGGCGACCTCAACTACCGCCGCCTGGTGGGCGACAGGCTCTGGCAGCCGACGACGCCGTTCGCCGACCGCGCCGCCCACTTCCCGAGCCCGGTGGCGGCGCTGCGCACCCTCAAGTCGGACGTGGTCACGGGCGTCGCCCCGGCGACGGTGGCCGCGCTCGACGCCTCGGGCGAGCCGTGGCGGGTGACGGGGACGCACGCCCTGGTGCAGGTCGCGGGCGCGGACGCGTAGCGTCGGCCCGTACCCGCCGCAGCCGTACGAGAGAGGCGAACACCCCATGAACGCTGACACATCGCCGGACGACACCCCCAGGACGGCGGCCGGGCTGCCGCGCTTCCACCTGGCCGTGCCGGTGGACGACCTGGCCGCGGCCCGCCGCTTCTACGGCGGCGTGCTCGGCCTCACCGAGGGCCGCAGCGCGGAACGGTGGGTCGACTGGAACCTCCACGGCCACCAGTTCGTGACCCACCTGGCGCCGCGCCCCGCCGAGCGCGCCCACAACGCGGTGGACGGCCACGACGTGCCCGTGCCCCACTTCGGACTCCTGCTGACGATCCCCGAGTTCCACGACCTCGCCGAACGACTGCGCGCCGCGGGCACGGAGTTCGTCATCGAGCCCTATCTGCGCTTCGCGGGCGAGAAGGGCGAGCAGTGGACCATGTTCCTGCTCGACCCGGCGGGCAACGCCCTGGAGTTCAAGGCGTTCGCCGACGACACCCAGGTCTTCGCCGCCTGACCCGCGCCCGGCGCCTCGGCACAGCACGAGGAAGCCCCTGTCGGATCTCTCCGACAGGGGCTTCCCTGTGTCTGTGGACCTGAGGGGATTCGAACCCCTGACCCCCTCGATGCGAACGAGGTGCGCTACCGGACTGCGCCACAGGCCCTTGCGACGAGTGAGACTCTAGCACCCCGGTCGGGCTGGTCGGAAATCCGTTGTGCGCTGGTCACCGGGGCCGGTGGCCCGGTGCGGTCACTCGTTGGCCGCGCGCGGCCTGTCGGCGTCGCCGTAGTCGTCGTACTGGTCGAACAGGGGCGTCCTGCCGTGGTCGCGGACGCGGCGCGGAGCCGGCGCGGGCGCGGGCGCGGGCGCCGGGTCGGCGGCGGGCGAGGAGCGGGCGGCGCTCCAGGTCTCCGGGTCGCCGACCTCGACGCCGTTGGAGGCGCGCGGCGCGACGGGCGCGGTCACATAGGTGGGCAGCGGCACCGGGACGGGCTCCCAGCTGTCGCCGCGGCCGGGGCGGCGCTCGCGCTCCTGGTCGAGCCACTCCGCGTGGTCGGTCTGCTCGACCAGCGCCCTGCGGCCCGCCTCCTGCGGCGAGACGCGCTGGGCCGGCTGCGGGGCGGGGGTGCCTTCGGGCAGCGCGTCCTCGTCGCGCTCCGCGGGCACCTGGCGATGCGAGCGGGTCTCGCGCAGCCGCTGGGCGGCCGCCTCGGCCCTGCGCCGGTCCATGGTGAAGGTGAAGCGCCGCCGCTCGTTGGCGCGCAGGTACGCGATGTAGACGCTGAGCAGCACGGCCGGCACGGCGGGCGCCCACAGCAGCCGCAGCCCGCCGACCGCGGCGACGACGGCGCCCGCGGTGAAGGCGAGGAAGAGGACCACGGTCGTACGGCGCCGGCGCGCGAGCACCTGGGAGCGGCGCGCGCGGGTGGCGCGCTCGGCCTCGGCGGCGGACCGGCGCGCGCGGGGGGCGCGATCCTCGGCGGGCGGGCGCCCTGCGGGTTCCTCAAAGGCCGCGCGCCCGGCGGGCGCGCGCACCTCGATCCGCGCCTCGGTCAGGGCGGGGGGCGCGGCGAAGGAGCGGACGTCGACGGAGCTCATCGACTCCGCCCCGGCGCCCGGCTCCGCGTCGCCGCGCCCGGCGGCGTCCGGCGCGTCGGGTGCCTCGGCCGTGTCCGGTTCCTGGTCCTCGACGCGCTCCCGCAGGCCCTTGGCGTATCTGCGCTCCATCGCCGCCCGGCCGGACAGCAGCCGGATGGCGGTGCTGAAGCGTTCTGTCGGACGGGCCTCGTTGAGCTCGTCCTGCCTGCGGAGCCACATCGGCACCAAGTAGGCGGCCCAGGCCCCGACGATGACTGCGTAAATGAGGCCGCTGCTGCTCACGCTTCACACCGTAGAGGGATCCACCGGAGCGCATCCGCCACTTGGGCCGGTGTGTCGCACGATCTGGCTGATATCACTGAACTTTTTTGTGATTGTTCGGACCACCCTATGGCGGAATGGTGAACTACTCTGATCGATATCGAACACACATTCCCATAAAGGGAGAGGTCGCACCGTCTTTTTATTCGAACGCATTTCGAACTCAGGATCGGTGAAAGAGCCCCGAAAGGGAGGGGGAAGGTCCCGGGGGAAGCGGCCCCCGGCGGCCCCGGGCGCCGTCCGCTCACTCCCCGGGCGTACGGTGCCGCCTGGCCTGGCGCCAGCGGCGCAGCAGCCCCTCGGGGACCTCCTCGGCCGTCAGCGCGAAGACCAGGTGGTCGCGCCAGGCGCCGTCGATGTGCAGGTAGCGCGGTCGCAGGCCCTCCTCGCGGAAGCCCAGCTTCTCCACGACCCGCCGGCTCGGCCCGTTCTCGGGGCGGATGCAGACCTCAAGGCGGTGCAGTCCGAGCGCCTGGAAGCAGTGGTCGGTGGCGAGCGCCACGGCCGTCGGCATCACGCCCTGTCCGGCGACCTCGCTGTCGATCCAGTAGCCGACGTGGCCCGAGCACATCGAGCCCCAGGTGATTCCGGCCACCGTCAACTGTCCGACCAGGCGCCCCCGGTACTCGATGACGAAGGGCAGCATCCGCCCCGCTGCCGCCTCCCGCTTGAGGTGGCGCACCATCTGCCGGTACGTCGGCCGGTGGCCGAGCGGCGCGCCGGGCACGGGCGGCGGGACGGTTGCCTCCCACGGCCTGAGCCAGTCCCTGTTGCGCCGGTTGACGTCCCGCCAGTCCCGCTGGTCGCGCATCCTTATCGGGCGGAGGGCGATGTCGCCGTCCGTCAGCAGCACCGGCCAGGCGGGGTTCATCCGTCGTCGCGGGGGTGGTCGGCGCCGCGGAGCTGGTCAACGGCGTGCACCAGCACTCCTCCGAGCACGGCGAGCCCGTCCCGCACGCCGCCCCTCGACCCCGGCAGGTTGACGATCAGGGTCCGGCCCGCGACACCCGCGAGGCCGCGCGAGAGCGCCGCCGTGGGCACCTTGGCGAGGCCCTGCGCGCGGATCGCCTCGGCGATGCCGGGCACCTCGCGGTCGAGCACCCGCCGGGTGGCCTCGGGCGTGCGGTCGGTCGGTGAGATGCCCGTACCGCCGGTGGTGACGACCACGTCGTAGCCGGCCGCGACGGCGTCGCGCAGCGCGCTCTCCACCGGGTCGCCGTCGGGCACGACGCGCGGGCCTTCCGCGGTGAAGCCGAGGTCCGTGAGGGCCGCGACGATCAGCGGGCCCCCGGTGTCCTCGTAGACGCCGGCCGCGGCCCGGTTGGAGGCGGTGACGACCAGGGCGCGGCGGTCCGCCGCCGCGCCGCTCACGCGTCGCCTCCCGCGCGGGTCCAGACGCCGGACTTGCCGCCGCGCTTCTCCTCGACCCGTACGTCCGTGATCACGGTGCCCTTGTCGACCGCCTTCACCATGTCGACGACGGTGAGCGCCGCGACGGACACCGCGGTCAGCGCCTCCATCTCGACGCCGGTGCGGTCGGTGGTCTTCACCGTGGCCGTGATCTCCACCGCGTCGTCCGCGACCGCGAGGTCGACCGTGACGCCGGAGACGGCCAGCGGATGGCAGAGGGGTACGAGGTCGGGCGTGCGCTTGGCACCCATGATCCCGGCGATGCGCGCGACGGAGAGCGCGTCGCCCTTGGGCACGCCGCCGCCCCGCAGCAGCGCGACGACCTCGGGCGCGACGAGCACCCGGCCGCTGGCCCTCGCCACCCTGGCGGTGACGTCCTTCGCTGAGACGTCGACCATGCGGGCCGCGCCCGTCTCGTCGACATGCGTGAGGCCCACGGCGGCCTGCCCGTCCTGGGGCAGCGGACCCCCGGCTCCCGGCTGTCCGGGGCTGCCCCCCGGCGGAATCGCGGTCATACGGTGTGACGCTCCCGGTCCTGGCCCGTTCTGACGGCCGTACGGGGCCGGGCCCGCGCGGCCCGGCCCCCTCGGCGCGTACCGGCGCTGCTCGGCCGGTTCAAGCAGCCAACGGTACCGCCACCTGGTGCCACTCGGCCGGTCAGGACGGCCCACGGCGTGCGCGCGGGGACGCCGCGCGGCCGTGCGGTCCTTCCGTTTCGCGGGGGCGACGGCGGCGCTCAGCCCAGCAGGACGACGTCCAGCTCGGTGCCGGGCTCCACGGACGTCGTCTCCTCGGGCACCACGATCAGGCAGTCCGCGTGGGCGAGGGCCGCCACCAGGTGCGAGCCCGCGCCGCCGACCGGGGCCGCCTCGCCCGTGGCCGCGTCGTACCTGCCCCGCAGGAACTGGCGCCGGCCGGCAGGCGACGACACCGGCTTCCCGGCCGCGAGCCTGGCCCGCACCACCGGGCGGTGCACCTCGGTGGCGCCCATCATCGCCCGGATCGCGGGCCGTGCGAACAGCTCGAAGGAGACATAACTGGAGACCGGATTGCCGGGGAGCGCGAGCAGCGGGGTGTGCGCCGGTCCGATGGAGCCGAACCCCTGCGGCTTGCCCGGCTGCATGGCCAGCTTGCGGAAGTCGATGCCGCTGCCCGGCTCGTCCTCGTCGCCCACCGAGGAGAGCGCCGCCTTCACCACGTCGTACGCGCCGACGCTGACGCCGCCCGTGGTCACCAGCAGGTCGGCGCGGACCAGCTGGTCCTCGATGGTGGAGCGGAGGGTGTCAGGGTCGTCGGCGACGGCGCCGACCCGGTAGGCGATCGCGCCCGCGTCGCGGGCCGCGGCGGCGAGGGCGAAGCTGTTGGAGTCGTAGATCTGGCCCTCCGCCAGCTCCTCGCCCGGCTGCACCAGTTCGCTGCCGGTGGACAGCACGACGACGCGCGGGCGCGGCCGGACCCGCACGGTGCCCCGGCCGATCGCGGCGAGCAGCGCGATCTGCGGTGGGCCGAGCACCGTGCCCGCCTCCAGGGCGAGATCGCCGGCCTGCACGTCGCTGCCGGCGCCGCGCACATGCGCGCGCGGCCCGGCCGGGCGGTGGACGCGCACCTCGCCGCTCGCGCCGTCCGCGCCCTCGCCTGCCGGGAGCATGGTGGCGACCGCGCCGCCGCCCGCGCCCCCGTCGGTCCACTCCACGGGCACGACGGCCTCGGCGCCCGGCGGCAGGGGGGCTCCCGTCATGATCCGCGCGGCCTGCCCCGGGCCTACCTCGGGCAGCGGGCCGCTGCCCGCGGCCACGTCGCCGACCACGGTCAGCACGGCGGGGAACTCGGGCGTCGCGCCGCTGAGATCGGCGGTGCGCACCGCGTACCCGTCCATGGAGCTGTTGTCGAACGGCGGCAGGGACACCGGCACGACCACGTCCTCCACGAGGACGCAGCCCTGCGCGTCGGGCAGGGGCAGCTCGATGGGGTCGAGGGGGCGGATCGCCGCGAGGATGTCCTCGACGTGCTCCTCCACGCTCCACAGGGCCTCGCTCTGGCCCGCCGGTGCCGACTCTGCCGTGCTGCTCACGATGCCTGCATCTCCTCGATGACAAATCTGCGGAGCCAGGCCCGGAAGTCCGGGCCCAGGTCTTCACGTTCGCACGCGAGTCTGACGATGGCACGCAGAAAGTCCCCGCGGTCGCCCGTGTCATAGCGCCGTCCCTTGAAGACGACGCCGTGCACGGGCCCGCCGGTCCTCTCGTCGGCGGACAGCTGCTGGAGTGCGTCCGTCAACTGGATCTCGCCGCCACGGCCGGGCTCGGTCTTCCGCAGTATGCCGAAGACGGCGGGGTCGAGGACATAGCGGCCGATGATCGCGTAGTTGCTCGGGGCGTCAGCGGGCTCCGGCTTCTCGACCAGGTCGTGCACCTTGACCACGTCGGAGTGCGCGGTCGGCTCCACGGCGGCGCAGCCGTAGAGGTGGATCTGCTCGGGCTCGACCTCCATCAGCGCGACGACGCTGCCGCCCTCGCGCTCCTGCACCTCGACCATGCGCGCGAGGAGGGGGTCGCGGGGGTCGATCAGGTCGTCGCCGAGGAGTACGGCGAAGGGCTGGTCGCCGACGTGCGGCTCGGCGCAGAGCACGGCGTGGCCGAGGCCGCGCGGGTCGCCCTGGCGCACGTAGTGCATGGTCGCCAGGTCGCTCGACTCCTGCACCTTCGCGAGGCGCCGCAGGTCGCCCTTGCGTGAGAGTGCCTCCTCCAGCTCGTAGTTGCGGTCGAAGTGGTCCTCAAGGGGGCGCTTGTTGCGTCCGGTGATCATGAGGACGTCGGAGAGGCCCGCCGCGACGGCCTCCTCGACCACGTACTGGATCGCCGGCTTGTCGACGACGGGGAGCATCTCCTTCGGCGTCGCCTTCGTGGCGGGCAGGAAGCGGGTGCCGAGCCCGGCGGCGGGGATGACAGCCTTAGTGATCCTGGGGGGTGGCGAGTAGATCATGCGCGGCACCCTAGTCGCCCCTCATGGACGGGAAGATGAGCTTTGGGTGAACTTCGTCCCGTAAAGAGCGATAAAGAATGATACGAGAGATTCAGGGCGGTCCATGACGAACCCGGAGCCCGGTGGGGCACCCCAGGACCCCGGCGCGCAGCCGGTGGCCAAGGCCGCGGCGCGCGCCGCACTCCTCGCGGCGCGGAGCGCGCTCTCCCCCGGCGCGCGCGCCGAGGCGGCAGCCGCGCTCGCCGCGCGCGCCCTCGAACTCCCCGAGGTCGCCGCGGCCGGCACCGTCGCCGCCTATGTCTCCGTGGGGCGCGAACCGGGTACGCACGCCCTGCTCGACATCCTGCGCGCCCGGGGCGTGCGCGTGATCCTGCCCGTACTGATGTCCGACAACGACCTCGACTGGGCAGTGTACGAGGGAGCGGAACGGCTGGCGCGCGGCCCTCGGGGCCTGCGGGAGCCCGCGGGCGTGCGGTTGGGGCCCCGGGCGGTGCTCGACGCGTCGGTGGTCCTGCTGCCCGGCCTCGCCGTGGACGGGCACGGCAGGCGGCTGGGGCGCGGCGGCGGCTCGTACGACCGGGTGCTCGCGCGGCTGGCGGACGCGGACGCGCACCCGGTGCTCGCGGTGCTGCTGTACGACGGCGAGGTGGTGGAGCGCGTGCCCGCGGAACGGCACGACCGCCCCGTCGACGCGGCGGTGACGCCAGGGGGCGTGCACCGCTTCGGCGGCGGGGCGGCCTGAGGCGGACGAAGAGGGCCGGCAGGGGCAGGCGGCGGGGCCGGGCGCGCCGCGCTCTCGCACGGCCGCCCGCGGCTCCTCACGGCTTCAGGGTCAGCTTGTCCTTGGTGGCCCTGTTCACGGCGTCGATGCCGAAGGCCCACGGCAGCAGCTCGCCGTCCTCCCACTTCTTCGTCTGGTCGGTGTAGTGCGCGCTGTACGCGTGCCCCGAGGCGCCCGTCAGGTTGATCCAGCGGGACTTGTCCCAGTCGCCGACGTTGACGACCATCCGCATCGAGGGGACGGTCGTCACCCTGTAGCCGCCCGCCGCGTTCCAACTCGTCGCGTCGACCGCGGAACCGCCGCCGCCCAGGTTGTAAGGGCCGCGGTTGAGCAGTGACTTGAGGAAGCCAGGGCCGCTGGTGCCGAGGGTGCTGTTGGTCAGCGTCAGCTGGTGCAGCCGCCCCCAGCTCCAGGTCGACATGTCCTTGCCGAGCTTCGCGGTCAGCTCCCAGCGCGCGTCCTTCATGGCACGGGCGAACAACTGGTCGCGGGTGGTGGTCGCGTGGTCCCTGCGGTTGCCCACCGAGGTCCACCAGCTGTTGTGGTCGTCCTTGAGGATGTTCCCCACGACCTCGAACCAGCGGTCGCCGCCGTCCGGCTGCGCCGTGTCGGCGGACCGCTCGCCGCACTCGCGCACCAGCGTGTCGGTGTCCGGCGGCCCGGTGCTCTGCGCCGGGCGCACGTTCAGGCACTGCCCCTTGACCCTGACCTCCTTCGGCAGCTTCTCGCCGAAGGCAAGCTCCAGGATGTTGCGCCAGACCGCGTTGAAGTACGCGGCGGCCGCGGAGTCGGGTTCCTGCGTGTAGTCCCAGTTCTCCAGGAGCTTCTGGGCCTGCCGCACCGCGGGGTCGGGCACGTTGTTCTTCGCGAGGTCGTCCTTGAGCAGGTAGGGCACCAGCTGCTTGGCGATCTCGCTGGTGTTGTCCATCTGCATGGCCTGCATGTCGTCGGTGGAGATCTTGCCGCCGCCGCGCGTCTTCGACTCGATGAGGTCGGTGATGCGCTGGCTGCGCGTGCCGTAGTCCCAGTCCTTCGTCAGCAGGTACGGGTACGTCGCGGTGTCCACGACCGCCTGGTTCGCGGTGACGATGTAGCCGCGCTTCGGGTTGTACTCGTACGGCATCGCGTCGAACGGGATCGACTTCTCCCAGTGGTACGCGGGGTCCCAGCCGGGTGCGGGCAGCGAGCCGTCGCCCTTGGCGCGCACCGGCACCTTGCCGGGCGCCTGGTAGCCGATGTTGCCCTGGGTGTCCGCGTAGACGAGGTTCTGCGAGGGGACCTCGAAGTGGTGCGCGGCGCTCCTGAACTGGGCGAAGTTCTGCGCCTTGTCCAGCGCGAATACGGCGTCCATGGTCTTGCCCGGCGTGAGCGCGGTCCACTCGAGGGAGACCGCGTAGCCGCTGCCCCGGTCGGGCGCGAGGCCCGGCACGGGTGCCTGCTTGCCGACCTTGACCAGCTCGTCGTCCCGGTCGGAGACCACCGGGCCGTGGATCGTGGAGCGCACGACGATGGTCCTGCTGCCCCCGCCCGCGATCTTGATCGTCTCCTTGCGGGTGGTGAACTTCTTGTCCTTGTCGCCGTACTGGTAGGTGTCGCCGTCGACCTTCTCCAGGTAGAGGTCGGTCACGTCGGCGCCGAGGTTGGTCAGCCCCCAGGCGATGTCCGCGTTGTGGCCGATGATCACACCGGGCATGCCGGAGAACGTGTAGCCGGAGACGTCGTACTGGCAGCTGGGCGAGATGGTGCGGCAGTGCAGCCCCATCTGGTACCAGACCGAGGGCAGGCTCGGCGACAGGTGCGGGTCGTTGGCCAGCAGCGGCTTGCCCGTGGTGGTCAGCTTCCCTGACACCACCCAGGAGTTGGAGCCCACGCCGCTGCCGCTGCCGCTCGGACCGAAGATCTGCGGGATGGCGTCGAGGGAGTCGGAGAGAGAGCCGAGCTGCGCGTCGACGGCCTGCGTCGCGCCCGACGCGGTGCTCGCGTCGTCCTGGTACGCGGCGGTGTCGGCGGAGACGGCCGAGCCGTCGGCTGCGAGGCCACTGGCCGTGGTGCCGGCGCCCGTGCCCGTTCCGGTGTTCGTGCCCGCGCCGGTCGAGGCGCCGACCGTACCGGTGCCGGTGCCCGAGCCGTCGCCCGTGCCGGAGAGTCCCGTGGTGCCGCCGGACACCGGCGGCAGGTCCTGCCCGGTACCCGTGCCGGGGTCGGTGCCCGTGCTCTCGTCACCCGAGGTGGCCTTCGGGTCGAACGTGCCGTCCACGACCGTGCCGCCCTGCACGATCGGCTTGTTCTTGGCGGCCGGATACGGCGGGTAGAGCTGGTCGATCTGCTTCGTGCTGAGCCGGCTCGTCAGCAGGGACCTGTCGATCTCGTCCTGCATGTTGCCGCGCAGGTCCCACGCCATGGCCTTGAGCCAGGCCACCGAGTCGACAGGCGTCCACTTGGCGGGCTTGTACGAGCCGGTGAGGTTGAGCGCCGCGTACTCGACGGAGATGTCCTTCGCCGGCCGGCCCTTGAGGTAGGCGTTGACGCCGTCCGAGTACGCCTGGAGGTTCTTCTTGGTCTCGGTTGACAGCTCGTGGTCGTACTCCTGCTGGGCCACCCCGTGCCAGTCGAGCGTGCGCAGGAAGGCGTCCGTGTCCACCTGGCTCTTGCCGAACATCTCCGAGAGGCGGCCCGAGGTCATGTGGCGCCTGACGTCCATCTCGTAGAACCGGTCCTGCGCCTGCACGTACCCCTGCGCGCGGAACAGGTCGGTGTCGCTGTTCGCGTAGATCTGCGGGATGCCGTAGCCGTCCCGCTCCACGTCGACCGGGCCGCTGAGCCCCTTGAGCTGGACCGACCCCGACGTCTGGGGCAGGGAGGAGCGGACGGTGTCGACGCCCCAGTACGCCCCATACCCGATCCCCGCGACCAGCGCCAGGACCAGGACGATCACGATCAGCCGGGCGCGTCGCCCCTTCTTCTTTGCGGGAGGGGGAGCCGAATTGGCGGGCATCGCTGTCCTTCGCGGGGCAGGGCGGTCCTGGAAATGCTGGAGCAACTGTAGGCGCAGTAGCCGGTTCACTCGGACGCGGAGTCCCGTTGAGCCGATCCAGTGATCGCACGCACACTCGAACGCGTCAAGAAAACGTTAAAGATTAGGTAAGGTAACAAAGTACCGGCCCGCCGGAGGAACGATCCGGCTCGCGTGGGAGGAAGGATCGGCCCCTGACTGTCCACCAGCTCAACATCCTGTTGCTCATCTGCTCCCTGGTCCTGCTCGTCGCCGTCGCGGCCGTGCGCATCTCGTCCCGGAGCGGGCTCCCCAGCCTGCTGATCTACCTGGGCATCGGCGTGGTGATAGGTCAGGACGGCTTCTTCCATGTCCGCTTCGACAACGCGGAACTGACCCAGGTCATCGGCTACGCGGCCCTTGTCGTGATCCTCGCCGAGGGCGGCCTCGGCACGAAGTGGAAGGACGTCAAGTCCTCCCTGCCCGCGGGCATCGCCCTGTCGACCCTCGGGGTCGGCGTCAGCATCGGCGTCACCGCGGCCGCGGCGCACTACCTGGTCGGCCTCGACTGGCGGCAGGCCGTGATCATCGGCGCTGTGGTCTCCTCGACGGACGCGGCCGCGGTCTTCTCCGTGCTGCGGCGGGTGCCCCTGCCCACCCGGGTCACCAGCGCGCTGGAGGCCGAGTCCGGGTTCAACGACGCCCCCGTGGTGATCATCGTGGTGGCGCTGTCCTCGACCGGGCACGTGGAGAGCTGGTACGTGCTGGTCGGGGAGATCCTGCTGGAACTCCTGATCGGCGCCTGCGTGGGCCTCGCCGTGGGCTATGCCGGCGCCTACGGGCTGCGGCGCGTGGCGCTGCCTGCCTCCGGCCTCTACCCGATCGCCGTGATGGCCATCGCCGTCGCCGCGTACGCCATCGGCGCCACGGCGCACGGCAGCGGCTTCCTCGCCGTCTACCTCGCGTCCATGGTCCTCGGCAACGCGCGCCTGCCGCACGCCCCCGCCAACCGCGGCTTCGCCGAAGGGCTCGGCTGGATCGCGCAGATCGGCATGTTCGTCCTGCTCGGGCTGCTGGTCACCCCGCACGAACTCGGCGCGGACTTCTGGCCCGCCGTGATGGTCGGGCTGGTCCTCACGGTCGTCGCGAGACCCCTGTCCGTCCTGCTCAGCCTCGGCCCCTTCCGCATCCCGTGGCAGGAGCAGGCCCTGATGTCGTGGGCGGGTCTGCGCGGCGCCGTCCCGATCATCCTGGCGACCATTCCGGTCGTGGCCCGGATCGACGACAGCCGCCGGATCTTCAACATCGTCTTCGTGCTCGTCGTCGTGTACACGCTGGTGCAGGGTCCGACCCTGCCCTGGCTCGCCAAGGCCCTGCGGCTCGGCAGTTCGTCGGACGCGGCCGACCTCGGCATCGAGTCGGCGCCCCTGGAGCGGCTGCGCGGCCATCTGCTGTCCGTGGCCATCCCCCGGCGCTCCAAGATGCACGGCGTCGAGGTGGGCGAGCTGCGGCTGCCCCAGGGCGCGGCCGTGACCCTCGTCGTACGGGACGACAACAGCTTCGTGCCCCAGCCGTCCACCCTGCTGCAACGCGGCGACGAACTCCTCGTCGTGGCCACCGACCCGGTGCGCGACGCCACGGAGGAACGCCTGCGCGCGGTCGGCCAGAGCGGCAAGCTCGCCAGCTGGCTGGGCGGCCGGGGCGCACCGGGCACACCGGGCACACCGGGCGCCGCCGGCGGGGGCGCGGGCGGCGGGCGGCGCCGGACCGCCGGAAGCACCGGAAGCGACCGGGACGGCGGGAAGCGATGACCCACGCGGGGCCTCACCCGGGGGGCGCGCCCGCCGGGGCGTCCCCCGGCGGGCGCCCCGGCGCGGTGGCCCCGACGGAAGCAAGGCCGACCGGTCGCTTCTCCGTCCATTCGCAGGGCTCACATCCCCGGTGCCTGTAGGATTGGCGAGCTGTGGATGCGCCGCGACAGCCCTCTCCGAGGCCGGGCCCCAGAGCCCGACGCTCCGCACGCGCGTCCCCGCACCGCGACGTCCTCACGTCGCCACCTCACTGACCGAAGCACTCGACAGTTCTCGACCCCGTCTGACGCAGGGCTGGCGCGGCCCCCGGGCCCGCGCACAGCGGACAGCCTTCGGCCGCCCCTCACGCAGGGGCGCGTCACCAGACGGCAGAAAGGCAAGGACCGTGTCCCACACGGTCGACTCCCCCGCCGTGGAAACGGCCGCCCCGAGGCCCGGCTACGGGCAGCTCCTACGGACCCCCCGCGCCTGGACCTTCCTCGTCCCTGGCTTCGCGGCCCGGCAGCCCTTCGCGATGCTGACCATCGGCATCGTCCTGCTCATCCAGCACACCACCGGCTCCTACGGCACGGCGGGCGCCGTCGCCGCGACGACCGGCGTGGCCATGGCGCTGTGCGCGCCGCAGAGCGGCAAACTCGCCGACCGCGTCGGACAGGCCCGCGTGCTGGTCCCCGGCGTGCTCGCGCACGCCGCGTCCGTCGCGGCGCTCATCGCGCTCGCCCTCGCCGACGCGCCCCTGTGGACGCTGTTCGCCGCGGCGGTGCCGACCGGCGCCTCCGTGCCCCAGATCGGCCCGATGGTGCGCTCGCGCTGGGCGACCGCGCTGGCCGGGTCCCCGGGGACCGCCCGGCTGCTGCCGACCGCCGCCGCCTTCGAGTCCGTGACCGACGAGTTCACCTTCGTCATCGGCCCCGTGCTCGCCACCGCCCTGTGCACAACCGTCCACCCGGCGGCGGGACTCGGGGCCGAGGGTGCGCTCACCCTCGCGGGCGGCCTCCTGTTCGCGGCCCGCAGGGCCACCCAGCCACGCCCCCTCAGCGCCGGGACCGGGGCGCGCGGCGCCCGCGCCTCCGCCCTCTCCGTGTCCGGCGTACGCGTGCTCGCCGCGGCCTTCCTCGGCATCGGGACCGTCTTCGGCGGGATGCAGGTCTCCCTGGCCGCGTTCGCCGAGGAGATCGGCAGCCCCGCCGTGAACGGCCCCCTCTACGGCGTCTTCGCGGCAGGCAACATGCTCTCGGGCCTCGCCTTCGGCGCCATCACCTGGAAGACCGGGCCCCGGCGCAGGCTGGTGCTCGGCTACGGCGGCCTGACGCTGATCGCCGCCACGCTGTGGGCCGTCCACTCCGTGCCGCTGCTCGCCCTCCTCGGCTTCCTCGCGGGACTGTGCATCGCCCCCGCGCTGATCAGCGGATACACCCTGGTCGACGCGCTGGTGGAACCCTCGGCGAGGACCGAGGCGTTCACCTGGCTGACCGGAGCCGTCGCCCTGGGCCAGGCCGCGGCGGTCACGGTCGCCGGCCGGCTGGCCGACGCGCACGGCGCGCGCGCCGGTTTCCTGGTGCCGCTCGCCGGCACGGGCCTCGCCCTGATCGTGCTGCTCTCCTTCCAGTCGAAGCTGCTGCCCCGGGGCGCGGGGCACAGCGCGATACGTGCGATGGGTCACCGGGAACCGGCGGCAGTGGACTGATGGCGCGGAATACGTCACTATGGAGCGTCGTTAGCACTCATCGAGTGAGAGTGCCAGGAGGAGCAAGTGCCGACCTACCAGTACCAGTGCACCGAATGCGGCGAGGGCCTCGAAGCGGTGCAGAAGTTCACCGATGACGCCCTGACCGTGTGCCCCAACTGCCAGGGACGCCTCAAGAAGGTGTTCTCGGCTGTCGGCATCGTCTTCAAGGGATCCGGTTTCTACCGCAACGACAGCCGCAGCTCGTCGTCGAGCAGCGCCCCCGCGGCGAAGTCGTCGTCCTCGGAGTCC
This sequence comes from Streptomyces tremellae, assembly GCF_039540215.1. Classification (NCBI taxonomy): domain Bacteria; kingdom Bacillati; phylum Actinomycetota; class Actinomycetes; order Kitasatosporales; family Streptomycetaceae; genus Streptomyces; species Streptomyces tremellae. The sequence continues at coordinate 45,574 of NZ_BAABEP010000008.1, read as the reverse complement.
AAGACCTCCTCCGAGTCCAAGGGCTCCTCAGACTCGAAGACGGCCGCCTCGTCGTCTTCTTCGTCCTCGACGTCCTCGACCTCGGCCCCGTCGAAGTCTTCCGCCTCGTCGAGCGGCTCCTCGGCCGCCTGAGCCAGCCCGGCTCCGCCTCCTTGCCGAATGCCCCGGCCCGCCCCGTGCGGGCCGGGGCATTCGGCTGTCCGCTCCTTCTTCCGCCGCTGCCTCCGCCGCCTCCTCCGGGTACGGCCGGGGTGCGCGGCCACCGCCTCCGCCGACTACGGCCGGGGTGCACGGCCGCGGCTGTCGGCTGATCTGCGGCGACGGTTAGGGTGACGGCCATGGCGAACGCAGAGATCGGCGTGATCGGTGGCTCCGGCTTCTACTCCTTCCTCGATGACGTGACCGAGGTCGAGGTGGAGACCCCTTACGGTCCCCCGAGCGACTCTCTCTTCCTCGGCGAGGTCGCGGGCCGGCAGGTGGCCTTCCTGCCCCGGCACGGGCGCGGCCACCACCTCCCGCCGCACCGCATCAACTACCGCGCGAACCTCTGGGCACTGCGCTCCGTGGGAGTCCGCCAGGTGCTCGGCCCCTGCGCCGTGGGCGGTCTGCGCCCCGAGTACGGCCCCGGCACCCTGCTGGTGCCGGACCAGCTGGTCGACCGCACGAAGTCGCGGACGCAGACGTTCTACGACGGCCTGCCGCTGCCCGACGGCAGCAGGTCGAACGTCGTCCACACCTCGCTGGCCGACCCCTACTGCCCCGAGGGCCGCAAGGCGGCCGTCGCGGCGGCGCGCGGCAAGGGGTGGGAGCCCGTCGAGGACGGCACACTGGTGGTGATCGAGGGACCGCGCTTCTCCACCAGGGCGGAATCCCGGTGGCACGCGGCCATGGGCTGGTCGGTCGTCGGGATGACCGGTCATCCCGAAGCGGCACTCGCTCGTGAACTCGGCCTCTGCTACACCTCCATGACGCTCGTGACGGACCTTGACGCGGGGGCGGAAACGGGTGAGGGCGTCTCGCACGACGAAGTGCTGAGGGTCTTCGCCGCGAATGTGGAGCGACTGCGCGACGTGCTGTTCGACGCGGTGGGCGGACTGCAGGCGAGCGAGACACGCGACTGCCTCTGCGCACACGCCCTCGACGGAATCGATCCCGGGATCAGCCTGCCCTGACCGCCGGGCGGCGAACCGCCGCCGCACCGGCCCAGCGCACAACCACCCCCGCGGGTGAGCGAGTTGTCCACAGCCCGGGGGGTTGTCCACAGGCCCCGGCGGGATTCGGCGAGGCGGGGCAAGGTGAGGGGCGGCGACCGCGTCGAGGCGGTCGCGCACCCTTCACAGCAGGCGGTGGTCCGGCATGTCCCGCAGTGTTCCCCACAGTGTTCCGACCGATTCGACGCACGCGTCCGCCCCCGCGGGCCCGTCCGCGCTCTCCCCTTCGTCCCTTCCTTCGCCCCTTCCTTCGCCGCCTTCTTCCTCCCCTCCTTCTTCTCCTTCTCTCCGCCCGCTGTGCGCCCGGCACCGGCCCCCGGGCGGCCCCTCGGTGCCCGAACCGCGCGGTGTGCCCGCCTTCGACCCCGTGCGTGTGCGCGGACAGCGGGACCGCCTGCGCAGGGCGGTGCTGCGCAGGCAGCGCGTCATGGCGGCGGGCCTCGCGGTGGGTGCCGCCGTGCTCGCCCCGACCGGCGCCGGCGGCGCCACGGGCGCGGCCGGCCCCGTCTCCTCGCGCACGGGCCCCGACGCGCGGGCGGGCGAGCACACGGGCGCGGGCGGGCGCCAGGACACACCGGTCGGGGCGGAGCCCGCGGCCCGCCCACCGGACGGCCCCGCTGAGCGCGGTGTGTCCGCGCCGGTGCGCATCGCCGACGCCGCGACCGTGCGGCTGCTGCGCCCCGGGGACAGGGTCGACGTGATCGCCACCCCGGCCGCGGTGCCGGGCGCCGCGGACCGGGCGCCCGAGGCCAGGACCGTGGCCTCGGGCGTGAGGGTCGCGGAGATCCCCGATGCGGGCCCCGATGACCCGGTCGAGGGCGGCGCGCTGCTGGTGCTCTCGGTGTCACGGCGGGTCGCCGCGGAGCTCGCCGCGGCCGCCCCGGTGTCCCAGCTGGCGGTCACACTGTGCTGACACTGCGAGAGAAACACCTGGTCGCAGCGGCGTGTCGTCAATCTGGTGTGACGCCGGACTGGACAGCGACGCCCTGCCCTGACGTAAGTTGCCAGGCAGAATGCCACCCCTTTGGCACGGGCGAAGAAAGGCTCTTTCGTGAGCAAGGAGAAGGAGAGCGTGCTGGCGGGCTTCAAAGCCTTCCTGATGCGCGGGAACGTCATCGACCTCGCGGTCGCGGTCGTCATCGGCGCCGCGTTCACGAACATCGTGAACGCGGTCGTGAAGGGCGTCATCAACCCGGTGGTCGGCGCCTTCGGCACCCAGGACCTGGAGCAGTACACCTACTGCCTCCAGGCCCCCTGCACGACCGACAAGGCGGGAGAGGCGACACACGGCATCGAGCTCATGTGGGGAACGGTCCTCAGCTCCGCGCTGAACTTCCTCATCACGGCGGCCGTCGTCTACTTCCTCATGGTCCTGCCGATGTCGCGGTACCTCGCCAGGCGCGCCCGGCTCCTGGCCGCCAAGGAGGAGGTGCCGGTGGAGACCGTCGTGGAGGCCAGCGAGCTGGACGTGCTGAAGGAGATCCGCGACACGCTCGTCTCGCAGCGCGGCCCCGGCGGCAGCGAGACCGTCGTTCCGCAGCGGAAGTAGGGCCGCTCTGCGGGCCGCCCCGTCAGATGTGGTGGGGCGGCTTCTCGTCGAGGAACCGTGCCAGGTCGGCAGCGCTGCCCGAGGCAGCGGAGGGGCGCTCGCCCCAGCCGTCGTCGGTGTCGTCCGCCGCCCGCTGGTCCAGCGGGTCGTCGAAGACCAGGCGGGGCCGGGCGGCGGGCGGGGCCTGGGGCGCCGCCCCTGCGGGTGCTCCGGCCCGCCCGGCGTCGTCGGGCTCTGGCCCGGTGGCTGTGCTCATGCCCCCAGCCTACGGCGGTCGGCAGGGCTGCCGGCGAGGGCGGAAAGCGCGTCCTCGTCCGGCATGGCCGCCGAGTCTGATGTGCTGGGCGCATGACGACGGCAGGCCCCAGGAAAAGGATGGCAGGTGTCGTGCGGCACATGACCGCACGCGCGCGGGACGAGGAGCACCGCGCCTCGACACCGTTGGAGCTCTTCTTCGATCTTTGTTTCGTCGTCGCGGTGGCCCAGGCCGGCGCGCGACTGGTGCACTCCCTCGCGGAGGGGCACGTGGGCAGCGGCGTGATCGGCTATGTCTTCGTGTTCTGGGGCATCTGGTGGGCCTGGATGAACTTCACCTGGTTCGCCTCGGCCTACGACGTCGACGACGTGCCCTACCGGGTGGCGACGCTGGTGCAGATCTGCGGCGTCCTGATCTACGCCGCGGGCGTGCCGCGGGCCTTCTCGGAGAACGACTGGACGATCGCCGTCATCGGCTATCTGGTCATGCGGCTGGCGCTGACCTGCCAGTGGCTGCGGGCGGCGGCCTCCGAGGACCGCGGAAGCCGGGCGCGGCGCACCGCCGTGCGGTACGCGGTGGGGGTGGCGGTCTGCCAGGCGGCGTGGGTGGGGCTGCTGTGGGCGCCGGAGGGGACCCGCCGATGGCTGTTCCTCGTCGTGGGCATCGCCGAGATGCTGGTGCCCGTGGTGGCGGAGCGCGCCCAGGAGACGCCGTGGCATCCGCACCACATCGAGGAGCGCTACGGGCTGTTCACGCTGATCGTGCTGGGCGAGACGATGTCCGCTGCCACGGTCGCGGTGCAGTCGGCGCTCGACGAGCACGAGGCGCTGGACCGGCTGCTGCCGATCGCGGGCGGCGGCATCCTGATCGTCTTCGCCGCCTGGTGGGTCTACTTCGCGGCCCCGGTCCACCAGCGTCTTGCCAGCGACAGGGAGGCCATTCCCTGGGGTTACGGGCACCTCGCGATCTTCGGTTCCGCGGCGGCGATCGGGGCCGGTCTCGAAGTGGCCGTCGAACAGGCGGTGGGCGAGGCGCACATCTCGGCCCGGGCGGCGGGGGCGGCCGTGTGCGTGCCGACGGGGGTCTTCCTGCTCGTGGTGTGGCTGCTGCACGCGCGGCACTTCAAGCGGGGTCTGGCGGAGCAACTGGTGCTGCCGTTCACCTCGGTGGCGGTGGTGTGCTGCCTCTTCGCGGGCGAGTGGGCGGTACCGGCGGCGGGTCTGGCGGCGGCCGCCGCGGTGGCGGTCGGTGTGACGCTGGCCGCGCGGATCCCCGAGGACGGGTCGGGCGGGTCGGGCGGTCCCGTACGCGGCCTGCCGCCCGCGGGAGCGGAGGGCGCCGCCGACGCCGGGGAGGGCCCCCGGTGACGCGGGAGCGCCCCGGCGGCGGGCAGGGCAGCTCCGGCGGGGAGTTTTTGGTGCCCGGCGGTGCGGGGGCGCGTCCTCGCACGCCGGGGCGGGGCGGTGCGCTGACCGATGTCGCGGGGCTGCGGGTGGGCCATGCCCGGGTGGCGGGCGAGCGGGCGCTGACGGGAACGACGGTGGTGCTCGCGCCGGACGGCGGGGTGACGGCGGCGGTGGACGTCAGGGGCGGCGGCCCCGCGACCCGCGAGACGGACGCGCTGGACCCGCGCAACCTGGTCGGGCGGGTGGAGGCCGTGGTCCTGACGGGCGGCAGCGCCTACGGGCTGGACGCGGCGTCCGGGGTGGCGGCCTGGCTGGAGGAGCAGGGGCGCGGGGTGCGCATCCCGGACCGGGGGCACGTGGTCCCCGTGGTGCCCGCGGCGGCCGTGTTCGACCTGGGGCGCGGCGGCGACTGGAGTGTCAGGCCCGGGGCCGCGACGGGCCGCGCAGCCGTCGAGGCGGCGGCCGACTCGCCCCTCCTCGCGCCGGTCGCGGAGGGCTCGGTGGGCGCGGGGACGGGCGCGCTGGTCGGCCAGTTGAAGGGCGGCGTGGGGACGGCGAGCACGGTACTGCCGGACTCCGGCGCCACCGTCGCCGCGCTCGTCGTCGCCAACGCGGCGGGTTCGGCGGTGGATCCGCTCACCGGGGTGCTGTACGGGCGGTACTTCGGGGGGCACGCGGTCCCTCCCGCGCCGGCGGTCCACGAGGCGGCCCAGGCCCGACTGGCCGCGCTGGGCGAGGACATGGGGCCCGCGCCGCTCAACACCACGCTCGTGGTGGTCGCCACGGACGCCGCGTTGAGCCGCGCCCAGGCGCAGAAGGCGGCGGGCACGGCGCACGACGGCATCGCCCGCGCGGTGCGGCCGGCGCACCTGTTGAACGACGGGGACACCGTGTTCGCCCTCGCCACCGGTGACGTCCCTCTGGGCGAGGGCCCGTTGGCGCTCAATCCGGTGCTGGCGGCGGCGGCCGACACGGTCACGCGGGCGATCGTGCGGGCGGTGCTCGCGGCGGAGGGGGTCAGCGGCCCCGGAGGCGTGTTCCCCTCGTACCTGGACCTGTACGGATCTGACAGCGCGCGGGATGTTCTGTGACGCACGGAGGAGGGAATTCTCCGAATGGCGCTGTCTTTACCAAAACTCTGGACGTGATCTCACCCCAAGGGGCTACCGTATGCGTTCACAAAGTTACACCTGGCGATGTCGGGGAGATCCCTCTTGAACGGTCCGCACGAGACGACCGAGACGCACATCCAGCGCCTTCTGGAACGCTCACTCAACTCCTTCGCCCTGCCGGCCGCGCTGATCGGGCGCCTCGACTCCGCGCTGACGCACGCCAGTTCGCTGTCCTCCGCACACCACAGCAAGGGGCGGCACCGGGAGACGTACCGGCACACGTTCCTGCTCTCCGACGGGAGCGCGCTGACGCTGTGGGAGGTCGTCCACACGGCGGCGCGCGGGGACACACCGCTGCACGAGCTGTTCGCCGCGGAAGCGGACGCCCGTGAGGCGTCTGCCCGCCTCTTAGGCGGGGAGGAGCCGCCTCCCGGGCCGGCCGACGCGGACGGCGACGGCTTCGCCCACGACATCCGGATCTCGCCGCCCGAACTGCTCGCGGCCCAGCCGTCCGCGCTGCCCAGGCTCTATGTGAGCGACAACTCCCCCGACCACGCGCGCCGGGTGCTGCGCAGGGCGGAGAACGCGGACCGGCCGGGCGAGGCGACCGCGCGCCTCCTGCGCACGGCCTTCGCCCATCACATCGCCCAGGTCTTCGGCCACTGGTCCCACGCGGAGGAGGGCGGCGGGTTCATGCTGTACGAGCACGCGTTCCTGCTGCTCGACGGCACCGAGACCAGCCTGTGGGAGGTCGAGCACACGGCCACGCCTGACGGGCGGCACATGTGCGAGGTCTATCTGGACGAGGGCGCGGCGAGGGCCGCGCTCGAACGCAGGTCGCGGGTGCGCTGACCCGCGGGCGCGGGGGCCCGGCCCCGGGCAGGGGAGAGCCCCGGCGCCTGGGGGGGTTGGCACCGGGGCTCGTCTGTGGGGCGGCGGAAAAGCCGCCGTCTTCGTGAGTGACCATACGGGCAATGGGCGCATGCGTCACGCCGCCGCGTCGAAGCCCGTGTCCCTCGCCATCTTCTTCAGTTCGAGGAGGGCGTGCTTCTCGATCTGCCGGATCCGCTCACGCGTGAGGCCGTGCTCCTTGCCTACCTCCGTCAGCGTGCGCTCCCGGCCGTCCTCGATGCCGTAGCGCATCCTGATGATGGACGCCGTCCGCTGGTCGAGCCGGCCGATCAGGTCCTCGAGCTCCTCGCTGCGCAGCAGCGTGAGGACCGACTGCTCGGGCGAGACCGCGGAGGTGTCCTCCAGCAGGTCTCCGAACTGCGTGTCGCCCTCGTCGTCCACGGACATGTTCAGGCTCACCGGGTCGCGGGCCCAGTCCAGCACGTCGATGACCCGCTCGGGCGTGGAGTTGAGCTCTGCCGCGATCTCCTCGGGCTCGGGGTCCCTGCCGTTCTCCCGGTTGAACTCGCGCTGCACGCGGCGGATCCTGCCCAGCTCCTCCACCAGGTGGACGGGGAGCCGGATCGTGCGCGACTGGTCCGCTATGGACCGGGTGATCGCCTGGCGGATCCACCAGGTCGCGTACGTGGAGAACTTGAAGCCCTTCGCGTAGTCGAACTTCTCGACCGCGCGCACCAGGCCGGCATTGCCCTCCTGGATCAGGTCGAGCAGCGGCAGGCCGCTGCGCGGGTAGCGCCGGGCCACGGCGACCACCAGGCGGAGGTTGGAACGGATGAAGACGTCCTTGGCGCGCTCGCCCTCGGCCACCAGCGCCTCCAGCTCCTCGCGGGACGCGCCGCCCGCCTCGCTCGTGACCTCGCCGTCGAGGATCTGACGGGCGTAGACTCCCGCTTCGATGGTCTGGGACAGCTCGACTTCCCTCGCGGCGTCGAGCAGCGGGGTCCGCGCGATCTCGTCGAGGTACATGCCGACCAGGTCGCGGTCGGCGATCTCCCCGCCAGTAGCGCGAACACTGTTCGCCTCGGTCGTTCCGCGCGAGGCAGTGCGACGGGCGACGGCACGGGTTGCCATGCGAGCTCCCTTGCTGGACTGAGTAGGTCGCGACACCCGATCGGGTGCCCTGCTTCCGGTGGTAAGAACGCCTGGAAACCGGACAGAATTCCCATGCCGTCCGCGATTTTCGTGATCATGCAGTACCCTGTCCGGCTAGCCTGGCCCCCCAAGGAGGGGGAACCATGGGCAGCTCAGTGACGGAAGTGCAGGTCAGGCCCGGCATCGAGGCAGATGCCGAGGCGCTCGCGGACATCTACAACCACTCCGTCCGGGAGACGGCCGTCACATTCGACACCGTTCCGGTCACTGCGCAGGAGCGCCTCGGGTGGCTGCGCTCCCACCCGGTAGACGGCCCGCACCGCCTGCTGGTTGCTCGGGATGTCCCCTCTGCCCGCATTCTCGGCTATGCGACGAGCGGCCCGTTCCGGGCCAGGCCCGCGTACGCGACCTCGGTCGAGGTGAGCGTCTACTGCGCGCCGGGGGCCCGCGGCCACGGGGTGGGCACGCGGCTCTACGCCGCCCTCTTCGCGGCCCTCGGCGGCGAGGACCTCCACCGCGCGTACGCGGGGGTCGCCCAGCCCAACGAGGCCTCCGTGCGGCTGCACGAGCGGTTCGGCTTCCGCCACGTCGGGACGTACGCGGAGGTGGGGCGGAAGTTCGGGACGTACTGGGACGTGGCCTGGTACGAGAAGCCGCTGCCGGGTGCGCGGCACGAGGGGTGAAGAGGCGCGGGGCGAGGGCGGGGCCGGAGCGCGGCCCCCGGTGGCGCCGGCCGCCCCGCCGGAACACGGCCCACGGGCGGCGCCGCAACGCCCTCCCCCGTTGACGCCGTCCGCCGGGACACGGCCCCCGGGGCGGCGCCGCCCGCCCCCGTCCGGCGGCGTCCGGGAGGCTCAGCCGTACTGGAGCGAGCGCTTGGCGAGGCCGAGCCAGAAGCCGTCGATCACGCTGCGGCCACTGCCCAGCTCGTCCTCGGCCGCGCCCAGCGTGACGAACAGCGGGGCGAAGTGCTCGGTCCTCGGGTGCGCGAGCCGGCCGGCGGGCGCCTTGTGCTCGAAGTCGAGCAGCGCGTCGACGTCCTGGGCGAGCAGGGCCCGGTTGCCCCAGTCGTCGAACTCGACGGACCAGGACGGCAGCCCGCCCTCCTGCCGCAGCGCGGCGAGGTTGTGGGTGAAGAAGCCGCTGCCGATGATCAGCACGCCCTCGTCGCGCAGCGGCGCGAGCTTGCGGCCGATCTCCAGCAGCCGCCGCGGGTCGAGGGTCGGCATCGACATCTGGAGCACCGGGATGTCGGCCGCGGGGAACATCTCCTTGAGCGGCACGTACGCGCCGTGGTCGAGGCCGCGGTCGGGCTCGTCGTGCACGGGCATCCCCGCACCGCGCAGCAGCTTGCGCACGGACTGCGCGAGGGCGGGGGCGCCGGGGGCCTCGTACCGCACCTGGTAGTAGCGCTCGGGGAAGCCCCAGAAGTCGTAGACGAGCGGAACGGTGGAGGTCGCGCTCAGCGCGAGCGGCGCCTCCTCCCAGTGCGCCGAGACGATGAGGATCGCCGTGGGGCGCGGGAGGTCCGCCGACCAGGCGGCGAGCTCGCGTGGCCACTGGGGGTCGTCGGCGAGCGGCGGCGCGCCGTGCGACAGGTAGAGGGCGGGCATGCGCTCGGCCACTGCGGTCATGGAAACGACCTCCCACAGAAGATCTTGAACTCTAAAATAATAGCCTCAGGCTATCTGGATATCGTCAAACTTTCAAGGAAAGGTAGGATTAGGACCATGACAACGCCGCCGGTCCCCTGTCCTGACGAGGAGCCGCGCTGGCTGAGCGACGAGGAGCAGCGGGCCTGGCGTGCGTTCATGCACGCGACCGTCCTCCTCGACGACCACCTGGACCGGCAGCTCCAGCGGGACGCCGGTATGCCGCACATCTACTACGCGCTGCTCGTCCATCTCTCCCAGGCGCCGGACAGGGCCCTGCGGATGACGGACCTCGCCCAGGGCGTGAAGATCACCAGGTCGCGGCTTTCGCACGCCATCACCCGGCTGGAGGCGGACGGCTGGGTGCGCAGGGAGGAGTGCCCCTCCGACAAACGGGGTCAGCTCGCCCGCCTCACGGAGAGCGGGGAGGCCAAGCTGCGGGAGGCGGCGCCCGGCCATGTCGCGGCCGTACGGCAGGCCGTCTTCGACCGGCTCACCCCCGAGCAGACGACGCAGCTCGGCGAGATCATGCAGGCGGTGGCCACCGCGCTCGAGCCCGAGGGCCCCTGCGCCGACCTGCCGTGGCGGCGCTGAGGCGCCGCGCGCCCTCACGCAGGCGCCTCGCGGCGCCACCGGTCCCCGCGGCCGTACGCGCACCCACCCGCGACAGGACGCGCGACCGCCCGCCCCCCTGACGCACGTCCGCCCCGGTACCGCGATCGCGGTACCGGGGCGGAGTCCGTGCGGCGGATGCCCGTCGGGGCCCCCTCGGGGCCCGGGTCCCGCGGCCTCCCCGGCCTTGCGGCACGGCCGCGGAACCCCGGTGTCCCGGATGTCCCGGGTCCCCTCGCGGGTCAGTGCATGGAGACCGGCAGCTGGACCTCGTCGTCGAGGCCCGCGGCCCCGTCCTCGGTGCTCTCGGAGGTGACCTTCGTGACGCCGGGGCGTCCCGCGTTGATCGCGGTCAGCGCGATCGCGGCAGCCACGGCGAGAATGGCGACGGCGACCCAGATGGCGGACGTGTACCCGTGCACCAGGCCCTGGGCCTGCACCAGCCGCGCGCCTGCGGCGCCGGCCGCGGCGGGCGCGTGGTGCGAGGCGAGGTAGGTGCCCGTGGCGGACGCCGCGATGGTGTTCAGCAGGGCCGTGCCGATGGCGCCGCCGACCTGCTGCGAGGTGTTGACCATCGCGGAGGCGACACCCGCGTCACGCGGCTCGATGCCGTGCGTCGCGAGTGACATGGCCGGCATGAACGCCGTACCCATGCCGAGGCCGAGCAGGATCATGCCGGGCAGGATGACGCCCGTGTACGAGGAGCCGACCTCCAGGCGCGTCAGCAGCAGCATACCGACGGCCGCGACGACGAAGCCGGGGCCCATCAGCGCCCGCGCGGGCACCTTGTTCATCAGCCGGGCGCCGATCTGCGTCGAGCCGGTGATCATGGACGCGACCATGGGCAGGAACGCGAAGCCGGTCTTGAGGGCCGAGTACCCCTGGACGACCTGGAGGTAGTACGTCAGGAAGAGGAACAGGCCGAACATGCCGATGATCGCGAGGCCGAGCGAGGAGTAGACGCCGGCCCTGTTGCGGTCGGTGACCACGCGCAGCGGCAGCAGCGGCGCCTTGACCCGCGACTCGACGAACGCGAAGGCGGCGAGCAGCACGACCGTCGCGACGAACATCGCGAGGGTCACCGAGTCGGTCCAGCCGTCGGACTCGGCGCGGGTGAAGCCGTACACCAGCGAGACCAGGCCGAGGGTGGCGAGGAACACGCCGGGGATGTCCAGCGGGTTGCGGTTGCGGCCGCCCGCGGGCTCCTTGATCACCAGGAACGCGCCGAGTGCGGCGATGATCGCGAACGGGATGTTCACGAAGAAGGTCCAGCGCCAGTCGAGGTACTGGGTGAGGAAGCCGCCGAGCAGCAGGCCTACGGCACCGCCGCCACCGGCGATCGCGCCGAAGATGCCGAACGCCTTGGCGCGCTCCTTCGGGTCCGTGAAGGTCGTGGCGAGCAGCGAGAGCGCGGCCGGCGCGAGCAGCGCGCCGAAGACGCCCTGCGCGGCGCGCGAGCTGAGCAGCATCGCCTCGTTGACCGCGGCGCCGCCGACCGCGGAGGCCGCGGCGAAGCCGAACAGGCCCACGACGAAGGTGCGCTTGCGGCCCCATAGGTCGCCGACCCGGCCGCCGAACAGCAGCAGGCCGCCGAACGCCAGCGCGTAGGCCGTGATGACCCACTGCTTGTTGCCGTCGGATATGTGCAGGTCGGTCTGGGCGTGCGGGAGCGCGATGTTCACGATGGTCGCGTCGAGCACCACCATCAGCTGGGCGAGCGCGATGAAGACGAGCGCCTTCCAGCGGCCTGCGGCCGCGGCGTGCTCGGGAGCGGAAGCGGAGCTCGCGAGCTCGCTTTCCGGCCTTTTCGACAGTCTTCTTGACATGGAGGTATCCGCCTAAGGAGGTACGGGAGGACGGGAGCGTACGTAAGTCCTGGCGACGCTGCCGTGCTTACGAGAGGGGACGCCACCCCGGTCTGCGGGTGACGCGGTCTTCGGTGTCCGCCGCCCGGGACGGACGTGGCCCCGGGGCGGACATGGCCCCGCGGCGCTGCGGGCGTCCGGGCGCCGCGGCGGTCAGTGCGTGCGGTGCGCCGGCCCGTCCGGCGGGCGGGATCGGTTGCGGGTGGTTCGGTGGCGGGGTCGTGGGACCCGGTACGTGGTACGTGGTGAGGGCGGGTACGGCCCGTCCGGCGGGAGGCCGGTCCTGTCCTGCCCCGCCTCGCGGCGGGCCGTGTGCCCTTCTGGCGTGTGGCTGTGTGTCTGGGTCAGGGCGCGTCAGGGGGTGGCGCGGCGCAGATCCTCCAGAGTCGCGGACCTGCCCGGCAGAGCGGACCTGGCAGGGGCTTCGAGGCCGTCGAGAAAGAGCTGCAGGTGCCGGTGGGTGAACCGGTCCGTGTCCAGGCAGCCCGTCCCTGGCAGTGGGCGGGAGAGCTGGGCGAGCGCGACCATGAGGTCGCCGTGACCCACGTCGGAGCGGAGCCTGCCGGCCCGCCGCGCGCGCTCCATCATCGCCTCGACCGTCTCCGTCAGGCGGAGGCGCTCCGTGTCCAGATCCGCCCGGCGCGGCCCGAAGCCGTCGGACAGCAGGGCACACAGCGCGCCGATCCGCTCGTCGACCGCCTCGTGCGCGAAGCGGCACAGCGCGGCGAACGGATCGGGTTCCTCGGCGCCCGCCCGCTCGGCCGACTCGGCCGCCCGGGACATGACGCTCCGCGCGACCTCGACGAGGAGCGCGGACCTCTCGGCGAAGTGCCGGTACAGCGTGGCGTTGCCGATGCCGGCCCGGCGGGCGATGTCGTCGAGCGGGGCCTCGGGCCCGTACTCCACGAAGATCTCACGGGCGGCCGAGACGATCCGCTCCCTGTTGCGCAGGGCGTCGGCGCGCGGCCGCGTGGAGCGGTGCGCCTCGGCCTCCGTGCCGGGTCGGGTGGCGGTCTTCATGTCGGCCTTCCGTCTGCGCCCCGGGTCTGCGCCGGGGCCGCGATCGCTCGCTGTGAACTCTCCGTTGATTCCACGTAAACGGGGATCACCTCCCCGCTTGCCGCGGACACAGGTGCAAACGGGGATACGGTCCCCAGTTATTTCCCACCCACTTTGTGATCCGGGTCACATGGTCTTTGAATCCCGTTTTGCCCGGAAAACCCACGATCGGCGCACCCAGCGAGCGGCGACACGCCGACGGACGGAGGGTGATCGAACAGAGAGCAGTCAGGACGGCCGGCTGCCGCGGACCCGGAGGGCGACCGCATGCAGGAGAGGCGCCGGATACGCAGCTCGCACATATCCAGCGGGACCAACGCCCGCGGGCGCCGCGGCGCCCACCGCCGCAGCCGCCGCCACCGCGTCGGGATGCTCGCCGGCTTCACCGCGCTCGCCCTCGCCGCCCTGACCACGGCCAGCGGCTCCCCCATCGCCACCCGCGCCACCGCGGGCCCCGGCTCCGCGCAGCACGACGCGGTGCTCGGCCCGTGCCGCATCAGCTCGAAGCCGGGCGCCGCGGTCCAGATGTCCGAGGGCCTCCCGACCAACACCGGCTACGCGCACTCCACCGGCGTCCTGCACGCCCTCAACCTGATGGTCGACTTCCCGGACGCGCAGGGCCCCGGCCCTGCGATGTCCCGCTTCCACGAGTTCTTCCCGCAGACCGCGCGGTGGTTCAGGACCGGCTCGTACGGCCGGCTCGACTACCGCCCCGAGACGCCGGTGCGCCACTGGCTGCACATGCCGAAGACGTTCCGTGCCTACGGCATCAACCGCGGCTCCCCGTACGAGCCCGGCTATCACCGGCTGGTCGACGACATCGTGAAGGCCGCGGACCCCGAGGTGGACTTCAGCAGGTACGACCTCGTCAACATCCTGGTGACGCCGAACGCCGGGCCCTCGGCGCTCGACACCGTGCTCTCGGTGACGTTCTCCGGCAACAAGGACGCGTCGCACGCGGACGGGGTGCCGCTGTCGAACATGTCGTTCGTCTACAGCCGCCAGGACGACGGCTCGGGCTCGTACGGGAGCACCGGCTACCGGGTGCTGCCCCACGAGAACGGCCACACCTTCGGCCTGCCGGACCTCTACACCTCGGAGGGCGGCGGCTCGGTGGGCCACTGGGACATCATGTCCGAGGACTGGGGGGCCGACAACGACCTGCTGGGCTGGCACAAGTGGAAGCTCGGGTGGCTCGACGACGACCAGGTCAGCTGCGCGTCGTCGAGCGGCGCCCTGGAGCGGCGGCTCGAACCGCTGGAGACCCGCGGCGGGCGCAAGATGATCTTCGTGCCCGTCTCCGGGCAGTCCGGGTACGCCATCGAGGTGCGCACCCGCGCGGGCAACGACGACGCGGTGTGCCGCCCCGGCGTGCTGATCTACCGCGTCGACGCGTCCGTCGACACCGGCGAGGGCCCGATCTCGATCTCCGACGCCACCAGGAACAGCGGCGGCTGCACCCGCCTGCCCAACGTCCAGGCCGAACTCTCCGACGCCACCTACCAGCCGGGCCAGACCTTCACCGACAGGGCCGACCACCTCACCGTCTCGGTCCTGTCGAAGGAGGCGGACGGCGGGTACGCGGTACGGGTGACACGCCCCTGAGGCGCGGGGCGGTCCCTGAGGCGCGGGGCCGGTCCCTGAGGCGCAGGGCGGTCCCAAGAGCGGCGGGGTCCTGAGAGCGGCCGGGGTCGCCGCGTACGGGCGTACGCGGCGACCCCGGGGAGCCGTACGGGCCGCAACGGCCGCCTAGGCGGAAGGGGACAGCCCGGCCGCCCACTCCTCGATCCGTACGACCTCCGCCTGGCCCGGGAAGACCTTGCCGGTCAGCACGCGGTGCACCTCGGGGTCGCCGTCCAGGCAGCCGTCCTCCAGCACCGTCAGGCGGAAGTCCAGGTCGGCGGCCTGGCGGAGTGTCGAGAGCACCACACCGCTGGTGGCGATGCCGGCCAGCACCAGCGAGTCGACGCCCTGCGCCCGCAGCACCATGTCGAGGTCGCTGCCCGCGAAGGCGCTCACCCGCTTCTTGGTGACGACGATCTCGCCGTCGAGCGGCGCGACGTCCGGGTGGATCGCGGCGCCGGGGTCGCCCGGGGCGAACCCGCGGGCCGCGCCCTCCGCGACCGCGCCCGCGATCCGGCCGAAGGCCTTGTTGCGCGGGCTGACTTCGGGGTGCCCCGCGCGGAACCCGACCACGACATGGATCACCGGCGTTCCCGCCGCGCGCGCCGCGTCGACGGCCCCGCGCAGCCTGGGCAGGTACGCGGGGTCGCCGTCGAAGCGGCCGACTATGTCCTGCTGCACGTCCATCACGAGGAGCGCGCTTTTCGCCATTGCGGCTTTCCCTTCTGGTTCTTCTGCTTCTACTGGTTCTTCTGGACCTTCTGGTCCTGCCGGTCCTTCTCGTCCTGCCCGTCCTGCCCGTCCTGCTCCGAGGCGGGCTGCCCGTCCGCGCGCTGGTGGCGGCCGCGCAGCACCGAGGCGACCGCGGAGACGAGCGCCATGCCCGCGGCCACGGTGAACACGATCACGAGCCCGTGGTGGAACGGTCCCGAGACCAGCTGCGGGAAGAAGCTGTGCCCGGTCAGGGTGCGCCGCTGAGCGCCGGTCAGCCGGTCGAGCACGCCGCTCGGGCCGAGCAGGTGCTGGACCGGGTTGTTGCCGAGGAACGTCGCGAACAGCGTGCTGACCGGCGGCAGCGAGGCGACCTGGTGCGCCGTCGCCGCGGGCACGCCCTGGCCCTGGAGGCCGGAGCTGAGCGTCGCGGGGAGCTTGGCCGCGAGCCCCGAGACCATCAGCGAGAAGAACACGCCGATGGACAGCGCCGTACCGGAGTTCTGGAAGGTGGAGCGCATGCCGGAGGCGACGCCCCGGTACTCGGACGCCACGCTGCCCATGATCGACGACGTGTTGGGCGAGGAGAACATGCCCTGGCCGAGCCCGTTGAGCAGCAGCAACAGGGCGAACAGGGAGTAGTTGAAGTTCACCGGCAGCAGGAGCAGGCCGATGAAGGAGGCCGCCACCACGAGCAGCCCCGTCGTGGAGAACAGCCGCGCCCCGAACCGGTCCGACATATAGCCCGAGATCGGCCCCGCGACCAGGAAGCCGCAGGTCAGCGGGAGCATGAAGATCCCGGCCCAGAGGGGCGTGGCCTCGAAGTCGTAGCCGTGCAGCGGCAGCCAGATGCCCTGCAACCAGATGATCAGCATGAACTGGAGGCCGCCGCGCGCGATCGAGGTCAGCAGCGCGGCGAGGTTGCCCGCGGCGAAGGCGCGCACCGTGAACAGCGAGAGCCGGAACATGGGCTCCTTGACCCGCGTCTCGATCAGGCAGAACACCGCGAGCAGGAACACCCCGCCGAACAGCCCGGCGAGGACCATCGGATTCCCCCAGCCGGTGGCGCTGCCGCCGTACGGCTGGATCCCGTACGTGATCCCGGCGAGCAGGATGCCCGCGCCCGCGGCGAACGTGAGGTTGCCCCACCAGTCGATCCGCCCGCGCCGCCCCGACGCGGTCTCCCGCAGGGAGAGGTACGACCAGATGCTGCCGGCCACGCTGATCGGGACGCTCACCCAGAACACGGCGCGCCAGTCGACCACGGCGAGCAGGCCGCCCGCGAGGAGCCCGAGGAACTGCCCGGCGAGCGCGGTGATCTGGTTGATGCCGAGCGCCATGCCGCGCTGCCGTGCGGGGAACGCGTCGGTGAGGATGGCGGCCGAGTTCGCGGTCAGCATGGAGCCGCCGAAGGCCTGGACGACTCTCCAGAGGATCAGCCAGAGCGCGCCCCCGCCGCCGGTGAGCGGGTCGAGGGAGAGCGCGATCGAGGCGCAGGCGAAGATCATGAACCCGAGGTTGTAGATCTTCACGCGGCCGAACATGTCCCCGAGCCGCCCGAGCACGACGACGAGGACCGCGGAGACCAGCAGGTAGCCCAGGATCATCCACAGCAGGTAGCCGATGTTGCCGGGCGCGAGCGGGTCGAGCCCGATGCCCCGGAAGATCGCCGGCAGCGAGATGATCACGATGGACGCGTCCATCGTCGCGATCAGCACACCGAGCGTGGTGTTGGACAGGGCGATCCACTTGTAGTTCGCGGGCATGGGGGACTTCGCCATGCGCTCGGCGCGGGTGGGCCGGCCGCGCCGGCCGGAGCCCGCCCCTGCAGCCACCCCGCCCGCGGGCCCCTCGTGGCCCGGGGCGCCTGAGCTGCCGCCTGGCGTCCCCGGGGCGCCTGAGGCACCACCGGACGTACGCGGGGCGCCCGGCATGCCCGGAGAACCCGGGGTGCCCGGAGACCCCGGGGTACCCGGAGAACCCGGGGTGCCCGGAGACCCCGGGGTGCCCGGCCCGGTCACAGCCGTTCTGCCAGGCGGTCGAGCAGCGGCAGTACGGCGACGAGCATCCCGCGCTCCTCGGGCGTGAACTCCCGGTCGAGCACGTCGGTCATCCGCTGCACCGACTCCGAGCGCCGGTCCATCAGCACCTTCCGCCCCTCTTCCGTGACGCTCATGACGGACCGCCGCCCGTCCGCCGCGTCCTGTTCGCGCCGTACCAGACCGCGCTCCTCAAGCAGCGCCAGCGTCGAGGCCATCGCCTGCGGCCGTACGCGCTCAAGCTCGGCGAGCGAGCCGGGGGAGTCGGCGCCGTCCCTGCTCAGCCGCGCCAGCACGGACGCGCCCGACAGCGTCACGTCGCCGACGGCGTGCGTCTGCCGCAGCCGCCTGGTGATCCGCGCGACGGCGAGGCGCAGCGCGGCCCCCACCTGTGCGACATCGTCCTCGCCCGCCGCCCCGGGCATCCCCTCATCCATATTTAGTAACAATAGGCTTATCAACCCGTCGTAACTACTGCCTCCACCTGTGAAAACGCCACGCCCCCGCGCGGCCCGGACGGCTAGGGTCCGGCGGATGGATCTGACCCGGGCCCTTCCCCTCACCACCGACCGCCTCCTGCTGCGCCCCTTCGTGCCGGAGGACCCGGAGGACATCGACGGCATGTACGCGTACCACCGCCTTCCCGAGGTGGCCCGCCACCTCTACCGACCGCCGCGCACCCGCGAGCAGTGCGCGGCCGTCGTCACAGACGCCGCCACCCTCCCCACCTGGGAAAACGACGGTGACGCTCTCATCCTCGCCGCCGAGAGGGCCGTTGCGCCCGGCGTGATCGGCGAGATCGTCCTGCGCTGCGCGAGCGCACACGCACGGCAGACGGAGATCGGCTGGACGCTCCACCCCGCTCACGGCGGGCGCGGGTACGCCACGGAGGCGGCCGCCGCGCTCGCGGCGTTCGCCTTCGACACGCTGCGCACCCACCGCCTCTTCGCGCGCCTCGACGTGGAGAACACCGCCTCCGCACGCCTCTGCGGACGCCTCGGCATGCGCCGCGAGGCCCACCTCGTCGAGAACGACCTGGACGGCGACCGCTGGGGCAGCGAGTACGTCTACGCGGCGCTGACCCACGAGCTCCGGCGCGCCTGAACCCTCCGGCCGCGCGGAGCGCCACGCGCGACGGCCAACGAGCCCGCCACCCCCACCCCGTGTCACCATGCGTGAACACGACGCGACAAGACGTGAGGAGAAAATAACTTTCACGGCCCTTGTGTCCTCCTGAAGGAATCCTTCACCCTGGCCTGGCGCCATGCTCCTTGACCTCGCTCAGTCCCGGCCCCGCTCAGTCCCGGCCCCGCTCAGTCCCGGCCTCGCTCAGCCCCGGCCCCGCTCAGTCCCGGCCCCGCTCAGTCCCGGCCTCGCTCAGTCCCCACCGGCGAAAGAGGAACCCCACCATGGACACCCCGCACAGCCGCACACCCGCCAGCCGCCGCACCGTCCTCACCGCGGCGGGCGCCGCCGTCGCCTCCCTTGCGCTCGGCACCTCCGCGGCGTCCGCCGCGACCCGCCGCCGCAGGCCGCTGCCCGACCTGCTCTCGGAACTCACCCCCGCGCAGCGGGTGGGTCAGCGGATCATCTACTCGTACCCGGGCCTCACCCCGCCGGACAGCCTGCTCAGCGCGATCAGCGCCGGCGAGGCGGCCGGGGTGATCTTCTTCGGCGAGAACATCTCCGACGCGGACCAGATCGCCTCCGCCGTCTCCCAGCTGAAGGCGGCGAACGAGAGCAGCCCGGTGAAGGCCCCCCTTCTCCTGATGACCGACCAGGAGGGCGGCCAGGTGCGCCGCCTGCCGGGTGCGCCCGAACTGTCCGAGAAGCAGGTGGGCGAGGCGTCGGACCCCGAGGCCGCCGCACAGGACGCGGGGACGGGCGCGGGCCGCAACCTCGCGGGCGTGGGGATGAACGTCAACCTCTCCCCCGTACTCGACGTCTACCGCGAACCCGGCGACTTCGCCGACGCCCACCAGCGCTCGTACGGGACCGACCCGGACGAGGTCGGCACACTCGGCGGTGCGTTCGTCACCGCACAGCAGGACACCGGCGTCGCCGCGACCGCCAAGCACTTCCCCGGCCTCGGCGCGGCCACCGCGGAGGAGAACACCGACCTCGGCCCCGTGACCCTCCGTCAGTCGCTCGACGAGCTGCGGAACGTGGACGAGGCGCCGTACCGCGCGGCCCTCGACGCCCACGTCAAGCTGGTCATGCTGTCCTGGGCGGTCTACCCGGCCCTCGACGCGACGCACCCCGCCGGCCTCTCCTCGAAGATCATCCAGCAGGAGCTGCGCGGCCGCCTCGGCTTCACCGGCGTCACCATCACGGACGCCCTGGAGGCGAAGGCCCTGAGCAGCTCCTACACCACAGAGCGCCGGGCGGTCCTGGCCGCAGGCGCGGGCATGGACCTCCTCCTCTGCTCGGCCAGAGACGTCTCCCAGGGGCGCGCCGCCGCCTCCGGCCTCACCACGGCCCTCGCCGACGGCACCCTCCCAGGCACCCCCTTCGACACCGCGGCCAAACGAGTCGCCGCCCTCCGCGCGGCCCTGGCGTGAGCCTCGGACCCGGGCGCCACGGGGCGCGCGTGGACCCTGCTCCCGCGTGCCGCCGAGCGCGCCGCGCCCGCCCGAGCCCGGAGTCCCGGCGCCGTGCCCCCGCGCCGTTCCCCCGGCTCCGGATCCGCTACCCTGTAGCTGCGCCTTCGTAGCTCAGGGGATAGAGCACCGCTCTCCTAAAGCGGGTGTCGCAGGTTCGAATCCTGCCGGGGGCACAGGGAAACACCCGGCCAGAGGCCCTTCCGTCCGCAGGACGGGAGGGCCTTCGCCGTCGCCGCACACGGCGGGTGGCGAGCGTCCAGGCGGGGGCCGTCCGGGCTAGGCAGCGGCAGGGTCGCGCGCGGCGCTGCCCTCAGGAACGCTGCACTCCGGCCTCGCCCATATCTGTTCCCGCCGGATGAGAATTGAACTGCGCCCGCGGACAGATTTATTGGCGCGGCAGCCGGAGCGGAATTACGGAACAGACGCGGGCCGTTGCGGCGTGCTACTGTCATTTCAGTTGCAGTTGTGGTTCCCGAAACTTCAGGTGCGTCCCGGTCGGCTCCATGCCGTCGGGAGCATTTTTTGTCATCCGGTGTTTCCGGACGGGGTGATCATCGCGGCGACACGGCGTTCGCACAGTGCGGACGGCGATGCACTGCCCCGAAGGAGAATGACATGGCTACTGGCACCGTGAAGTGGTTCAACTCGGAAAAGGGTTTCGGCTTCATCGAGCAGGACGGTGGCGGCGCGGACGTGTTCGCCCACTACTCGAACATCGCCGCCCAGGGCTTCCGCGAGCTGCTCGAAGGCCAGAAGGTGAGCTTTGACATCGGTCAGGGCCAGAAGGGCCCGACGGCCGAGAACATCGTTCCCGCCTGACGCGACTGACGCGTACTCACAGCTGGGGCCCGCATCCTTCGGGGTGCGGGCCCCGGCTGCTTTCGCCTCCCCGGGGCAGTCCCGGCCGGGCGGAGCGCAAGGATCCCGGAAACCCTCAGGTTCCGCACCCGGTCTTCTTCGCCGGATTCACCGGATTCACCGGACGCGGGCGCGCTTCCGGGCCGTGCCACCCCTGACGCCCCGAGCGGTGCGTCCACATCGCGGCCGCCTTTCTCGAGACCGGCGTCTGCACAGACTGTGCGCGGCGAAAATCTTCTCCCGCGTTCCATTCGGCACGTTCTTGAAATTCTCCGCCTCGGTCAACACCGCGGGAATTGACGTGACATGTGCCGCATCGAGGAAGGTTCTGCATGAACCACACCCGTGCCAACACCCCTTTCACACGCACCACCCGTGGCGGCGGCAGGGGCGCCGCCGTGTCGGCAGGCAGCCGGTCCGGTTCGTCCGCCCGGGGCGAGTTCGCCCTGCCCAGGACGGCGACCCCCGCGCTTCCCGCCGTCGAGGGCTTCGCCGAACTCGACATGCCCGGGGAGCTTCTCGCCACGCTCGGCTCACAGGGCGTCACGATCCCCTTCCCGATCCAGGCCGCGACGCTGCCGAACTCCCTCGCAGGCCGGGACGTCCTGGGCCGCGGACGCACCGGTTCCGGCAAGACCCTCGCCTTCGGGCTCGCGCTGCTCGCCCGTACGGCGGGCCGGCGGGCCGGGGCCGGACAGCCACTGGGGCTGGTCCTGGTACCGACGCGTGAGCTGGCGCAGCAAGTCAGTGACGCGCTGGCCCCGTACGCCCGAGCCGTGGGGCTGCGGATGGTCACCGTCGTGGGCGGGATGTCGATCGGCAGGCAGGTGAGCAAGCTGCGCGGCGGCGCCGAGATCGTCGTCGCCACGCCCGGACGCCTCAAGGACCTCGTCGACCGCGGCGACTGCCGGCTGGACCGGATCGCCGTCACCGTCCTCGACGAAGCCGACCAGATGGCCGACATGGGCTTCATGCCGCAGGTCACCGGCCTCCTGGACCAGGTGAGCCCCGGGGGACAGCGCATGCTGTTCTCCGCCACCCTCGACCGCAACGTGGACCTGCTCGTACGCCGTTACCTCAGCGACCCGGTCGTGCACTCCGTCGACCCCGCGGCCGGCGCGGTCACGAAGATGGAGCACCACGTGCTCCACGTGCACGGCGCCGACAAGTACGCGGCCACCACCGAGATCGCCGCGCGCGACGGCCGCGTGATCATGTTCCTCGACACCAAGCACGCCGTCGACCGCCTCACCGAGCACCTCCTGCACAGCGGGGTGCGGGCCGCCGCCCTGCACGGGGGCAAGTCGCAGCCGCAACGCACCCGTACGCTCGCGCAGTTCAAGACCGGACACGTCAGCGTGCTGGTGGCGACCAATGTCGCGGCGCGCGGCATCCACGTCGACGACCTCGATCTCGTCGTCAACGTCGACCCGCCGACCGACCACAAGGACTACCTGCACCGCGGGGGCCGCACGGCGCGCGCCGGCAAGTCCGGCAGCGTCGTCACCCTGGTCACCCCGAACCAGCGCCGTGCCGTGACCCGTGTCATGGCGGCGGCCGGCGTCGTTCCGCGGACCACCCGGGTCCGCTCCGGCGAGGAGGTCCTGCACAGCATCACGGGCGCCCAGGCGCCGTCCGGTGTCCCGGTCGTCATCACCGCACCCGTGGCCGAACCCGCCAGGAAGCGCGGCGCCGGCTCGCGCGGCCGCCGCCGCCCCGCATCGGGGCCCCGTCGGACGCCCGTACGGCAGCCCCTCTCCGACGCGGCCTGAGGCCCGCGGCGCGATCGGCGAGCCGCACACTTCCGTGCGGGCCGTCCCCGTCCCAGCAGGAGGCACCTTTGACGCCGGACCTGATGCACCACCGCTCGCCGACCGCGTCTCCCGGGCGCGGGACGGCGGTCGACGCCACGGACACGGCCGCACCGCGGGTCTGGGCCACCATGACCGTCGAGGTGGCGCTGTCCGTCATGGCCGCGGCCCGCACGAGGCACCTGGCCGTCTGTGACGAGGACGGCCAGTGCACCGTCCTCGTCACCCTGGCCGGGCTCACCGCCGTCCGCGACAGCCCCGGCTACACGGACAGGACCCGCCTGGGCGACATCGTCCGGGGCCCGGATCCGGGCCCGGGGCACTCGGCGGCCCCGCCGAGCGGCGGCAGGAGCGCGGCCGAGCACACGAGGGGCCGTCGGCCGTCCGTGGCGTCCGTGGCACGCGGGTGCTAGGGGCGCGCTCCCGCTGAACGTCCCGCCCGAACCGTCCCGTTTTCCCCTCCCCCTTGTGAGGCATCATGCGCTGTGTCATCGCCCGTTTCCCGTTCGACCTGACCAGGAGCGGCGTGCTGGAGTCGATGAAGGACGTCAAGCCCGAGCCGGCCGCCGGCGAGGGCGGGACAATCGTCATCGGGCGGCGCCGCTACCCGACCAAGCAGGTCGGCCAGGTCATCACCGGCCAGGACCGGCGCGATTTCAGCGCGGGCGAGGTCCTGAGGGCCATGGCCAGGCTCGGCTTCACCTGCCACGCCCCGGCCCCTGCCGTGGCCGTGACCGCGCCCACGACCGACCCGTACCAGCGGGCTTCCGCGCTGCTCGGCGCACCGCTGCTGCCCTTCTGAGTCCTGTGTCCCGCTGAGTCCGCCGCCCTTCTGGGGCGCGGCTCAGGTGCGAGCGCGCGGTGGTGGGGGCCCGGCCGGGGTGTCGGCCGGGCCCCTGCGCTGTACCCGGGTCGTCGGCTGTGTCCGCGGCGTCAGTGGTCGGAGTAGCTGAAGTCGCCCACCGTCCAGGCGACGACGTCCTCGATCGCGACGCGGTACATGCCGCCCGTCTCCGGGATCCCTACGGTGCCCTGGAGGATCCGGGCCACGTGGAAGTGCAGGTGGGTGGGTGGGCCCTCCGTCTTCGCGGGGTTGTCGAAGACGGCGGAGAACTCGGCCAGGCTGGCCGAGTCCGTCAGTACCTCCGACACCCGCTGCCGCCACACGGCCTCCGGGGCCAGGCGGCCGGTGATGACGGCGCCCGCCGTGACCACCGTCAGGGACATCTGGTTGCTCTGCCCGGACTCCACGAGGGCGGCGATGTCAACGATCAACTCGTCAGCTTTCGACATGGCAGCGGATTCTATGCGCCGGCTCCCCGCGCGGAGCCGTGGCCTCGTCGGCGCCGGAGGCCGGGTACCCGGGAGCCGTGGGGAATGGGGGCCGCCACGGTGGGGTTGGGCGGGGTATGGGTGGATTTCCGGGTGGCGTGGCGGAAGAGTCGGCGCGGGAGCGGCTGCACGAGGAGCAGGCGGCCGTGCGGGGTCTCGTGGGGGCGCTGATGCGGGAGTTCGAGGGGATCATGGAGGCCAACGCGCTGGTGGCGGTGGATGACGAGCACGATCCGGAGGGGTCGAGCACCGCGTTCGAGCGGGCTCATGTCGCGGCTCTGCTGGCGCGGGAGCGCGAGCACCTGGCCGAGGTGGAGCGGGCGCTGGGGCGGTTGGAGCGCGGGGAGTACGGGCGGTGCCTGGGGTGCGGCGGAGCGATTCCGGCGGAGCGGCTCGCGGTGCGGCCGGCGGCCGAGACGTGCGTGGGATGCGCCGGGGCGCGGTAGGGGTCCGGCCGTCGCAGACGTAAGGCACATCGGTGCACAGGCACACAGGCACATTGGTGTACAGGTGCAGTGGTGCACAGGCACATTGCCGCACAGGCGCAGTGGCGCAGGCACACAGGCGCAAGGAACGGCCTCTCCGCCCGGAAGGCACGGGCCCCGGCCGCCGTGAGGGTACGTCGTGGGGCATGGGCGTCGCCTGCCCGGCCGCATCCGGCACCCCGACCGCCCTGGGACATCGGGCCGTACCGGGGGCATGGGACGCCGGCCGCACCCGGGGCCCGGGAACGCGCCGGAGGAAGGGGGCGCCCCCGTTCGGTGGGGCGCCCCCTGTGCCGGGGGTCAGCCCTGGCGGGCCTTGAAACGGGGGTCCTTCTTGTTGATCACGAAGACCCTGCCCCTGCGGCGCACGACCTGCGCCCCGGGCTTGGCCTTCAGGGACTTCAGGGAGTTTCTGACCTTCATGGCGGCCACCGCCTTCCGCTCTGGTTCCTCTGGGAGGGTCAACCATATGGGATTGGTTTTCATTTCCATATGGAGGGGCGGGTCGCTCGTTCCGGTGGGGTCGGGGGGAGGAGGGTTCGATCGGCGGGTTCGTGGAAGATGCACGTGATCGCTGGGTGTCGTCGGCTCGGTCATCCGGCAGCCGTCGCCGTACGAAGGGGCCTCACGTGGTTTTCTCGCCTCCCTTGTTCCGCGGTCCCGGCCCCAGGTGGGTGCTGGGCGCCGTCACGGGGGCCGTCGTCGTCGCGGGGGCGGCGGCCGCGGTCTCGCGGGGGCCCGCCGTGTCGTTCGGGCCCCTCGGGCCCCTCGCCGAGCTGGCGGTTCGCCGGATCCGGCTCGGGGACCAGGTGGCCGCAGCCAAGCGGAGTACGGGCGCGCCGGTCGACGATCCCGTACGGGAGCGCGAGGAGCTGGCCCGGGTGCGGCGGCGGGCGGCGGAACTCGGGCTCGATCCGGAGGCCGCGGCGCGGTTCTTCGAGGACCAGATCGAGGCGAGCAAGGTCGTGCAGCGCGGGCTGCTGGAACGGTGGCGGGACCACCCGGGCGAGGCGCCCGCCACGTGCCCCGACCTGGCGGCGGTCCGTGCGGAGCTGGACGCCGTCGCTCAGCGTCTTCTGTACGAGCTGGCCGCCACGGAACGGGTGCGGGGCGCGGGGCCCGGGTGCGCGGTGGCGCTGTCGGGGGCGCGGACCGCGGGCGCGGCCGTGCACCGGCTTGACGCGCTGCACCGCGAGGCGCTGGGGATCGCGCTGCGGTCGGTCTGCGGCGTGGGAGGGGCGTAGGGGGTGCGGGGGCGCCCACGCGGAGGCGCGAGGGGTCAGGAGTGGCTCTCCGGGGAGAGATCTTGGGTGCCGAGGGTGGCCAGGAGGGGAGGAGCTGGGCACTGGGGGAGCCGGGTGGGGCGGAGTAGACCGCGATGCGCAGGTCGGCGCCCGGGACGGTGAGGGTGTCGCAGTCGACCGGGACCGGGCCGAGTTCGGGGTGGTGGACGGTGTTGTGGTCGGCGCTGTGGAAGCCGACGACATGGGTCTGCCAGAGCTCCTCGAAGCGGGCGCTCACCCGGCGGAGGTCGGCGACGAGGGCGCGCAGCCCGGGGTCCTCGGGGTAGCGCGCGGTGGAGGAGCGCAGGTCGGGGACGAGCGCGGTCTCGAACAGCGCGCGCTGCTCAGGCTCGTGCGTGACGCGGTTGGGGTGGCCGGCGAAGTACCGCCAGGCGACGCTGCGTTCGAGGCCGCGGTACGCGGACGGGTCGCCGACGAGGGCGGCCCACAGCGGGTTCCAGGAGATGGTGTTCCAGTACGCGTCGTGGACGGCGAGCGGCGACTGGCCGAGCTGGTCGAGGAGGCGCTGCACGGTCGGCGGGATGTACGGGGAGAGCCGTCCGGCCGCGGGCGGCGCCTGCCCGCGGCCAGGAACAGGTGGTCGCGCTCGACGGGCGAGAGCCGCAGCGCGCGGGTGAGGGCGTGCAGGACCTGCGGCGAGGGTGCGGTGGCGCGGCCTCGTTCCAGCCGTACGACGTAGTCGAAGGAGACCCCCGCGAGCTGGGCGAGCTCCTCGCGGCGCAGGCCGGGGGGTGCGGCGGGTGCCGGACGTCGGGCCTGCGGGCAGCCCGGCGTCCGTGGGCGCGGTGCGGTCGCGCCAGTGGCGCAGGGCGCGCCCCAGGTCGCCGTGGTC
The DNA here is from genome assembly GCF_039540215.1 of Streptomyces tremellae. NCBI lineage: Bacteria > Bacillati > Actinomycetota > Actinomycetes > Kitasatosporales > Streptomycetaceae > Streptomyces > Streptomyces tremellae. The sequence continues at coordinate 19,250 of NZ_BAABEP010000008.1, read as the reverse complement.
GGTGCGGCTTCCCGGGCCGCCGGAGCCGCCGCCGGGACCGCTGCCGCCCGCGCCCGGCCCCGCCGCGCCGGGCCCGCGCACCCGCGGGCCGGGGCGGGGGCTGCTCGGGCGCTGGGGGCGTGGGCTCACCCGTCCAGTACCGGGCGCGGCGCGGCGCGCAGCCTGGTACCGGCGGTCCCCCCGCAGGCGGGGGCCCTGTCGTGGCCCGGCGGGCGGGCGGGCGGGCGGGCGGGAGCGTGGGCGGCATGACCATCACCGTGATCACCGGGGCCGACAAGGGCCTCGGATACGAGACAGCCCGCCGCCTGGTCGAGCGGGGACACACCGTGTACGAGGGCGCGCGGGACGCGCCGCGGGGGCGGCGCGCCGCCGGGGAGCCGGGGGCGCGGGGGCGGCGCGCCGCCGGGGAGCCAGGGGCGCGGCCGCTGCTGATCGACATCACCGACGAGGGGTCCGTACGGGCCGCGGCCGAGGCGGTGAGAGCGGAGGCAGGCCGCGTCGACGTGCTGATGAACAACGCGGGCGTCACCGGGGCCGGTGCTCCGGACGAGACCGAGTCCGCGGTGCTGCGGCGGGTGTACGAGACCCACGTCTTCGGTGCCGTACGGACCGTCCACGCGTTCCTGCCGCTGCTGACGGGCGGGGGCGCCACCGTGGTGAACGCCGGCGGCGGCCTCGGCTCGCTCCGCGTCGCCGCGGACCCGGAGCTGCGCGGGGCGGTGCCGGGGTGGGCGCCGTTCCCGCCTCCTCGAAGGCCGCGCTGAACATGCTGACCGTGCTGTACGGGCACGCTGTACCCGGGCGTCGCCTTCCGCGCGGTGGACCCCGGCCACACGGCCACCGACCTCAACGGCCACCGGGGGCTGCAGAGCGTGGCGGAAGGCGCCGAGCCCATCGTGGCGGCGGCCATGGCGGGGCCCGGGGTCGGCGGGCCCGCGAGGTTCACCGGGCCCGGGGGCGTCGTCCCCTGGCGAGCCCGTGGCTTCGGGCTCGGCTTCGACACGGCGACCGAGGTCACGCTGATGGTGATGGCGGGCTCCGGCGCTGCGGCCGGGCTCCCCTGGTACGCGGTGCTGAGCCTGCCGCTGCTGTTCGCAGCGGGCATGAGCCTGTTCGACACGCTCGACGGCACGTTCATGAACTTCGCGTACCAGTGGGCGTTCGCGAACCCGGTGCGCAAGGTCTTCTACAACCTGGCGATCACCGGTCTGTCCATCGCGGTGGCGTTCCTCATCGGCACGATCGAACTGGTCGGCGTCCTGCACGACAAGCTCGACCTGCGCGACGCCGTCACCGGCTGGATCGCGGGCCTCGACCTGGGCGACGTCGGCTATGTGATCGTCGGCCTCTTCGTGGTCGTGTGGGCCGCGGCGCTCGCGTACTGGCGCCTCGCCAGGGTCGAACAGCGCTGGGCGGTACGGGCGGCGGGCGACGGGCCCGGCGCGGGGGCCGGGCCGCGGGGGCGGTGAGGCCCGGCGCGCGGCTCGCGCGCCGGGCGGGCGGGGCTCAGGCGGCCGGCGGGGCGCAGAGCCCGCCGAGGCGCCCGAGAGCGGGGCGCAGCCGGGTGTCCAGGCTCCAGGTGGAGCCGGCGAACGCGTAGTACAGCGCGAGCGACGCGAAGATGTAGCCGACGGACGGGCCGAGGTCGGTCATGCCCTGCTTCCACGGCAGGTGGAAGCCCTCGGCGCCCGACCAGATGCCGAACGAGAACACGGCGCTGCCGAGGAGTACGAGGTTGCTGAACGCGCCGAGCAGCAGTCCCAGCGCGATCAGGGTCTCGACGACGGCGGTCACCACGGCGAACGTACCGGGCGACGAGGTGCCGACGGCGTGCCACAGCTGGAGCCACTGGTGGAGGACGGGGGTCTTGACCGCGTCCGCCTTGCCGAGTTCGTCGCCGAGGGTCTGGCCGTGGATGAAGCCGGGCAGCCACTTGAAGACCGCGTCGATGGCCCACAGGACGCCGAACCCGACGCGGACGGCGGCCGCGGCGTGCAGCCGCCCGGTGGTGAGGGCCGCGCGGGGCGCGGGGAGCGCGGCGGCGCGGGACGAGGGAGCGGCGAGGCCGCCGCCGGTGGTTGAGGCCGGTGTGGTCACGGGAGCAATCCGTTCCGGGGGAGGGGAAGGGCAGGGGCCGCTGGCGCCAGGGCGCAATTAGGTTAGGCATGCCTAAGCCCGCTTCCCAAGGGCATGCGGGCGTGACGAAGAACGCGGGGTCCGCGTTGAGCGGGAACGGTCCGGCGTCCGTGGGACAACGTCCGCTTTTCGTCCCGGCGGGCGCTCCCGCGCCCGCCCGCGGTCGCACACGGACCGGCCCCGCGCGCCCGGACGCCCGACGCGCCCGGCTCGGCGCACACGGCCGCCCGGCCGCCCGGCGCGCCCGGACGTCGCACGGGCGGGGCCGGTCCGCGGCGGGGGTGGCGCCGCGGCTCCCGCTACCGCAGCTCCGGGGGGCAGCCCGTGCCGCGCGGGAGCTGGTAGGGGGCGGCGAGCCGGTACACGCCAGGCTTCGGCGCGAGCAGGATCGTCCACTCGTCGCCGTCGTCGTCCTTGTCGGCCTTCGTCAGGCAGCCCGCCCGGTTGACGTACTCCTTCGGCAGGTCGGCGTCGGCGCCGCCGCGCGCCGCGCGCGCCTTGGACGCGGGGGTCTCCTCGGGCGGCGGCAGGCTCTTGCCCCGGGCGTCGACGAGGCCGAGCCACGGCGAGTACGGGATCCTGATCAGCACGCGGCCCGGCTGCCGCACCCGGATCGTCAGCTCGCCGGCGCCCGCGCGGTCCACCGTGGCGGGCGGGTCGGCCATCGGCATCGGATCCTTGACCGCGTACAGCTGCCAGTTGGCGTCGCCCCACAGCTTGTGCAGGTACGGCTCGCCGTGCCGGACGAGCGCCGCCTCGCGGGCCGCCCCCTCGTCGGGCCTGCCCTGCGGCAGGACGACGAAGTGCACGGCCCACCGGTCGAGCCAGCCGCGGTAGTTGTCCGCGGTCAGCGTGTCGTCGTAGAACAGCGGGTTGCGCGCGATGTCCGCCTGCCGGTTCCAGCCGCGCGCGAGGTTGACGTACGGGGAGAGCGCGGACGCCTCGCGGTGGCTGCGGGCCGGCACGACCTCCACCCGGCCCTTCGCCGCGCCCGCCTTCTGCAACTGGTGCACGAGCGGCGCGAGTTCGCGGGTCCACGACGCGGTGGGCGCCGTGATCACCATGTCGTCGACGCCCTTGAAGCCCGTCCACACGTTGACGCCGGCGAACGCGAGGACCAGCGCGCACCAGCGCAGCGAGCCGAGCGCCGCGTACGGGATCGCCGCGAGCAGCACCACCGCGCCCACGACCATCGCGAGACGCGAGACGTTGGAGCCGATCTGCGAGTCGACCGCCCAGGTGGCGACGGTGCCGAGCCCGTAGACGACGGCGGCGATCCGCACGGTGCGCCAGTCGCGCGGCACGAGCACGAAGACGGCCGCGGCGAACAGGAACGGCAGCGCGGCCGTGCCGACCGACATCGGCTGCGTGCCGGAGAACGGGAACAGCCAGACGGACAGCGCCTCGACGAGCAGCGGCGGCAGCCCCAGCGTGTACGCGCCGGGCCGTCGCCCGCAGCAGAAAAGGGCGACCGCGACGATCCCGAGGAACAGGCCCGCGACGGGGCTCGCCGCCGTCGCGAGGCCCGCGAGCGGCGCGGCGACGGCCGCCTTCCCCCACCGGTTCGTACGCCACCGGTGCGGCCAGCAGAACACGGCGGCGACCGCGCCGAGCGCGAACACCACACCGAGACCGAAGGTCACACGCCCCGACATCGCGTTGCAGAAGAAGGCGAACACCCCGGCCATGGAGCAGGCGACGGGGTTGCGCACGGCCTTGACACGCACCAGCACGAGCGCGGTCAGCGCGGACGAGACGGTGCCCGCCACGATCATCGTGGAGCGCACGCCGAGCAGCGACATCAGGTACGGCGAGACGACGCTGTACGAGACCGGGTGCATGCCGCCGTACCAGGCGAGGTTGTACGCCGAGTCGGGATGCCTGCCGACGAACTCGGCCCACGCGTCCTGCGCGGCGATGTCACCGCCGCTGTTCGCGAGGAAGAAGAACCAGACGAGGTGCGCGGCGAGCGCCACGCCCGCGGTCAGCAGGACGGGGTGGCGCAGGGCGAACGCGCGGAAGCCCGTGGCGGGCGAGGGCGAGGGCGCCCGCGGTGCGGGGACGGCGGCGGGCCCGGCCGCGGGTGTCGTCGGCAGCGCCGCCCGCGGCGGCTCGGCGGTGGTCACTGCGGCACTCCACGTCTCCCCTTGGTGGTCCGGCACAGGGAAGGACGCCGTCGTCCCGCCGAACAGTTGCCGAACACTCCCCGCCCCCGCCTCGGGACGCTAGCACGCGGGCGCGGCGCGCCGTAGGGGACGCCTCACGCCGCGGCGCCCCCGGCGGCGCCCTCTCGGGGAGGGGGCGCCGCCGGGGGCGCGGGCTCGGAAGGGGCCAGGACAGGGGCTCAGAAGTGGGTGAGCTTGGCGCCGAGCCCCGGCTCCGTCAGGTCGTGCTGGAGGGCCACCGGGATCTTCGTGGAGCTGAGGCCGTTGCCGACGGTCAGCGTGCCGACCCGGGTGCCCGCCTTCGCCTCGTGCGGGACGGGCGTGGAGCCGCTGTCGAGCGCCAGCTTCTCGGTGAGGCCGCCCCAGCCGACCGCCTTCGCGTCGGCCGTGGCCACGACCGGCACCGTGCCGCCCATGCCGTCGTCCACCTCGCCGACGACCTGGCCCTCGCGGACCACCGCGGCCCGCTTCAGCTCGCCCTCGGCGGCGAGCAGCGCGGTCTTGCTGACCGCGTTGACGGTGTCGATGATGGCGGGCTTGTGCTGGCCGAAGATCGCGCCGACGATCAGCTGGTCCTTGCCGTCGACCACCCTGTGCGCGGCGAACACCAGGTTGCCGCCGGCCGCGTTGGTCGTGCCGGTCTTCAGGCCGATCGCGCCGTTGTACGGGACGAGGGTGTTGTAGTTGCGCCAGGTGTGTCCTGACGGGTCGGTCCACTGCGGCAGGACCGTGATCGCGGTGAGCGCCGGGATGCCGACGAGCTTCTGCCCGAGCACCACCTGGTCCTTCGCCGTGCTCACCGTGGACGACTTGAGGCCCGAGGGGTCGGTGTACGTGGTGTGGTCCATGCCGAGCGACGCCGCCTCGGCGTTCATCTTCTTGACGAAGGCCGCCTCCGAGCCCGCGTCCCAGCGGGCCAGCAGGCGGGCGACGTTGTTCGCCGAGGGGATCATCAGGGCGGACAGCGCGTCCTTGAGGCTGAGCTTGTCGCCCGCCTTGATCGTGTTGAGCGTCGACTCGCCCTCGCTGTCGAGGCCGCCCTCCTGCTCGGCCCGCTTGTCGACGGGGATCGAGGGGCCCTTGGCGCCGGTTTTCAGCGGGTGGTCCTTGAGCACCAGGTACGCGGTCATCATCTTGGCCACGCTGCCGACCGGTACGGGGGTCTCCTTGCCGAACGAGTCCATCGTCCCGAGTCCTGGCGCGGCGAGGTAGCCCTGACCCTCGGAGGGCCACGGCAGCCGCGGCTTCTTCCCCGCGAAGCTGTACGTGGCGGACGCGGTCAGCTGCAACGACGGCGTCGGCAGCGGGCGTACGGCCTGCACGACGACGTAGACGATCGCCAGCAGGACGACGAGCGGCGTCCAGATCTTGAACCGCCGCACGACCACGCGGACCGGGGTGTCCGGCGTGTTCGTCAGCTCGGCGAGCAGGTCGAGCGGGTCCTTCGGCGGTACGGGCTGCTGGGCGGTCCGCTCGGGGTCGATCACGGGCGTGATGGGCCCGCCCGCCCCGCCGGCCTCAGCGTCGTCGCGCTTGAGCGGTACGAACGTGCTGCCCTCGGCACCCGCACGGCCGTTGAGCGCCGGGGCGTCGGGCAGCTTGAGCGCGGTCGTCGGCTGGTCGGTCCGCGCGGTCGCGCCGGACACCGAGACGGCCCGGATCGCGGTCGTCGGCTGGTCCGTCCCGCGCCGCAGCGCGGTCGTCGGCTGGTCCACCACGCCCGGGGCCCGCTCCCCAGAAGCCGGCGCGGGCACCCCACCGGAGTCCTTCGCACCGGAGGCCTTCCCACCGGGGGCCCCGCCGTCTGGGGCCTTGCCGCCGGATGTCTTCCCGCCGGAGGTCCCGCCACCAGAGCCCTTCGGGCCGGGGGCCCCGCCCTCAGGGGACTTGGCGCCGGAGGCCTTTCCACCAGGGGCCTCACCACCGGGGCCCTTGGGACCGGGGCCCTTGGGACCGGCAGCCGAGCCGCCCTGCGCCTTCGCACCGGAAGCCGCCTTCGCGCCGGAAGCCGGGGACTCGCCCCCGGCTGCCTTCCCTCCGGGGGCACCGCCCTCGGGGGAGTTGGCGCCCGGGGCCTCGGTGTCGGCGGCCAGGCCGCCGGAGGCGTCGGCGCCGGACGTCTTCGCGCCGGATGCCTCCCCGTCCGGGGTCTTCGGGGCAGCAGCGGCCGTGCCGGAGGCGGAGGCCGCCGGGACCTTGCCACCGGGGGCCTCGGGGTCGGGGCCCTTCGCGGTCGGGGCATCGCCGCCGGAGGTCTTCGCGCCGGATGCCTCCCCGTCCGGGGTCTTCGGGGCGGCGGCGGCCGTGCCGGCCCGCTTCGGCTCGGGAGACTCGGCGCCCGATGTCGTAAGAGCCGCGGACTCGGCGGGGTCCGCCTCGGCTTCGGCCGCCTCGAAGCTGGCGGGCTTGGTGCCGGACGGCTTCGCGCCGGACGCGCCGGCGTCGCCCGACCGTGCGTCGGGCACCTTCGCGGTGCCCGCGCCGGCGCCGCCCGACTCCGGGTCGCCGGGCTCCGCGTCGGCAGCCTCGGCGCCCGCGCCGGCGGGCCGAGTGGCCGTGGGCTCCGGGACCGCGCGCTCGGCGGTGTCTGCGCCGCCCCTCGCGGCCACGGGGCGCTCGCCCGTGCCTGCGGCGGTGTCCGCTCCCTTGGCGGTGGCGCCCCCGGCGCCCGTCGCGCCGGCGGGCCGCGTGGCCCCTGGCGCGGGGGTTATGGCCGCTTCGGCGTCGGACTCGGCCTCGGTGTTCGCTTCCGCAACGTTCGCAGCGCCCTCCGGGCCGCTCGCGCCCGCCTCGCGTTCGTCCGGGCCCGTCTCCCCCGACGCCTTGTGCTGTTCCGACTTGCCGGGGGACTCGCCCGCCACCGTGTCTCCTTCGTATCGCTCCGCCGTACGGCGCCTACCCGCGCCGGACCGCGCTGTCCGAACCGTCTCCCAGTTTCCCGTTCGGGACCTGCGCCCGTGTCCTAGACGAGAACGACATACATAACGGTTCCCGCACAAAGCACCCAGGCGCTCTCGACAGACCAATGTGAGAGGGGTCACCCTGTCATTCATCCACGCGGGGAGGCATGGATGGGCAGGAGCCGCAGAACAATTCCGGAGGAGCTTCTGCTGCTCGCTCTGGACCCGACCACGGGTACCACAGCGCAGCCGCAGTCGCTCGACCTCGGCCTGGCCGGAGCACAGCTAGTAGAGCTGGCGATGGCAGGCCGGATAGCCCCTGACGGGGATCGTATCGCCGTGGTGATGCCACGGCCGACCGGAGATCCGACGCTGGACTCCGCACTGGAGCTGCTGCGCAGACGCGGCAGCCCGGTCCGGGCCGTGCACTGGATCGGCGGGCCCCGGCTGGGGCTGCGCCAGACGTATCTCACGCACCTGGAGCGGTGCGGCATGGTGCATGCCGTGGCGGGCCAGATGTGCGGGGTGCTGCCGACGACGCGCTACCAAGCGACGGACACGGCGGTCAGCCGGGAGATCAGGGCCCGGCTCGACAGTGCGATCCGCACCGGCGTACCGCCGGATCCGCGGACCGCGGCGCTCGCCGCGCTGGCCCACGCGGTCGGCCTCGGCAAGCACCTGTACCCGGGGAACGAGGGGCGTTCTTCGCGCTCCAGGCTCCGGGACCTGATTAGGCACGACCCCATGGGCGGTCTCGTCGCGCACGCCGTGATGGACGTGCAGAACGGCGTCGCGGCCCCGCCGCGGCGCGGCCCCGCCCAGGGGGCGGCCGCGACCGGTCAGAGCGCGGGCGGGCGCCCCGGAGGCGTCCCGATGCAGCCGAGCCGGAGCGGGGGCATGGCCCGCGTGCCGGCGCACTAGGGTCTTTCGTCTGGATCAGGCGGATGCGGCACCGGGGCACGCGAGCCCGGCACGATCCAGACGGAGGACCCTGGGCCGCGTCCGGTGCCGCGCGGGTCGCGCGCGGCACCGGACGCGCGCCGCGGCCCGTAGGGGGCCCGTGGCGCCCGCATGGGTGCCCGTACGGGCATTACACGCGGGCGGCCGCCCCGGCAGTCGGAGGGCGGCCGTCGCGGGCCCGCACCGCCGCGTGCCGCACGTGCCGCACGCCGTACCGACGCCCAGAGCCGGTCCGGGAGCCGCAACCCCGCGCGCGGGGCAGTCCGATCGCCGGACTGCCCCGCGCGCGCGTGCGCACGAACCGGGCGCCCGCGGGGGGCCTGTCTCACCGTTTCCCAGCGGGACCGGGCCGATCGATGGCAATCTGCTGAGCAGTAGATACGTACAGCTACCGCCGCACGGCCGGCCGCTCGCGCGGTCGCAGGACGGCGTGCCGACCCCCCTTCCACCGGAGGTGCAGTCCCCGTGGCGTCCAACGTCAACCCCACTGTCAGGCGACGCCGATTGGGCCAGGAGCTGCGCAGGCTCCGCGAGCAGCGGGGCATGACGGCCGAGGAGGTCGCGGAGCGCCTGCTCGTCTCCCAGTCGAAGATCAGCCGACTGGAGAACGGGCGCAGGTCGATCAGCCAGCGCGACGTGCGCGACCTGTGCGGGGTCTACGAGGTCGACGACCGCCGCATTGTCGATTCGCTGATGCAGATGGCGAAGGATTCGCGCCAGCAAGGATGGTGGCACGCGTTCGGCGACATCCCGTACAGCGTCTACATCGGCCTGGAGACCGACGCGGCGTCGCTGCGGGTGTACGAGCCCCAGGTGGTGCCGGGGCTGCTCCAGACCCGGGACTACGCGGAGGCGCTCGTCACGGGCGCGCTGCCGGAGTACAGCAAGGCCGACGTGGACAAGCGCGTGGGCGTGCGGATGCGGCGGCAGGACCGGATCAAGGACGGCGAGTCGCCGCTGCGGCTGTGGGCCGTGGTGGACGAGGCGGCGCTGCGCCGGGTCGTGGGCGGCAAGCAGCTCATGCGGGAGCAGCTCGAACACCTGCTCGACCAGTCGCACCTGCCCCATGTGACCGTGCAGGTACTGCCGTTCGAGATGGGCGCCCACCCGGGCATCAGCGGGCACTACGCGATCCTGGAGTTCCCCGACGCGTCGGACTCCAGCGTCGTCTACATCGAGGGCGTCACGAGCGACCTCTACCTGGAGAAGGCCAACGACGTCCAGCGGTACAGCGTGATGTACGAGCACCTGCGCGCGCAGGCCCTCAACGTCGAGCAGACGCGGGACTTCATCTCCGCGATCGCGAAGGACTACACCGCCAAGTAGCACCTCTCAGAAGGGTGTTGATCTTGGACGTTGTTCAGGGTGCGGGGAGAGTACACCGAGTGGGGCGATGATCAGACCATCCCCCTGGAATATGCCACCCAAACGAGTGAACGGCCGTCCCGTCCACGAGGCCGGGCGAGTAGCGTCGATCGCGCCAGCAGAAAGTTGGCGTGATTTCACACCACTTGCCGAACCGGAGTGAAGAAGCATGGCAATCCTTCAGGGCGCCACGGAGACGTGGACCAAGTCGTCCTACTCGGGCGGAAACGGTGCGTGCGTCGAGGTCAGGTCCCCCGAGGTCCTGACGGTCGACGTCCGTGACTCGAAGGCCCCCGAGGGCCCCTCGATCGCCTTCTCCCCCACCTCGTGGACGTCGTTCGTCACCGAGGTGCACGGCGGCGGGTTCTGACCCGCCCGACCCACCGCAGTTCTCGGAGCCCTCTCGACCGGTCCGCCGTCCTGGCCGAGGGGGCTCGGCCGTGCCCGGGGTCCCCGCCACCCGGCCGGCCCCCGTGAAGCCGCGCACACCCCTCCCCCGCGACGCAACGCCCGCCGCCCGCGGCGCCGTTCCCCCTTCCGCGGCCACCGCGGGACCCGCATCCCGCGCCCGGCCGTCCTCGTTCGCCGTCCTCGTTCGCACGCGACGGCCGCCGTACGGCCTCACATGGCATGAGCCCGACAGAGAGCTCACCCATGGTGTGGCGGCGGTCACGACCACGACAACTCTTTACCAAGTCAAGGGATAGTAAAATCGTTCGGTTAGCTGATCTGGGTTCACATCCCTGACCAACCTCACCCTTGACCCGCCCCCACGCCTGACGGTTCAATCCCCCGGAGTCCCCCTTCCCGCAAGGGCGGCCCCCGCCCGCGGAACAACCGGCAGAGAGCGACCGGACGTTCACAAGGCGGACCCCTGGAGGGGGCATATGAACAGCCTCGACTGGGTCGTGCTCATCGCGTACTTCGCCGTGATGATCGCGATCGGTGTGTGGTCGCACAAACGCGTCGGCGACGTCGGCGACTTCTTCACCGCGGGCGGCCGGATGCCCTGGTGGCTCTCGGGCATCTCGCACCACATGTCCGGCTACAGCGCGGTGATGTTCACCGGTTACGCGGGCATCGCGTACACCTACGGCGTCACGTCGTTCTGGACGTGGTCCTTCCCGATCGCGGTGGGCGTGGCGATCGGCATCAAGCTGTTCGCGCCGCGGCTCAACCGGCTGCGCGCCCGGTTGCACGTGGCGTCGCCGCTGGAGTACCTGAAGGACCGCTACGACGTGAAGACGCAGCAACTGCTGGCCTGGTCCGGCCTGTTGCTGAAGATCGTCGACGTGGCGTCCAAGTGGGCGGCGATCGCCACCCTGCTGTCAGTGTTCACCGGACTCTCGCTCACCCAGGGCATCATGATCACCGGCGCGATCACGGCGCTGTACTGCACGGTCGGTGGTCTGTGGGCGGACGCGCTGACCGAACTCGGCCAGTTCATCATCCAGTTCGTCGCGGGGATCGCGATGCTGGTCGCGGTGACGGCGAAGCTCGGCGGCTTCGACACGCTGTGGACGGTCTGGGACAAGCTGCCCGCGGGCCACGGGAATCCGACCGCGGGCCCGTACACCGGGATCTTCCTGGTGGCGTTCCTGTTCATCAAGACCTTCGAGTACAACGGCGGCATGTGGAACCAGGCGCAGCGCTACATGGCGACGCGCACGCCCCGCGAGGCGAGCAGGTCGGCGACGCTGTCGGCCGTGCTGTGGCTGGTCTGGCCGCTGGTGCTGTTCTTCCCCATGTGGTGCGCACCGCTGCTGGTGCACGCCGCGAAGCCGGACGCCTCGGACTCGTACGCGCTGCTGACCGAGCAGCTGATCCCGCACGGGCTGCTCGGCCTGGTCGTCGTGGGTTTCTTCTCGCACACCATGGCGATGTGCTCGGGCGACGCGAACGCGATCTCCGCGGTCTTCACCCGCGACCTGGCGCCGGTCCTCTCCAAGTCGGCCCGCACCTGGTCCACCCGGGCGGGCCTGGTCGCGGCGCGGCTCTCGACGCTGGCGTTCCTCGCGCTGTCGATGGCGGTGGCCACGCAGGTCAACTCGCCCACGTTCAAGGACATCATCACTGTCGTGATCAAGTGGGTGGCGGGTCTTATGGGCCCGATCGCGATCCCGTTCATGCTCGGCATGCTGCGGGCGTTCCGCCGCTCGGGATCCTTCGCGGCGATCACCAGCTGGGCCGCGGGCCTGATCGCGTTCTGGCTGGTCAACTACCCGATCAACTGGGCAGTCGAGGGCGGTGTCGGCCTGGAGTACCAGGTGTCGGTGCCGTGCGCGATCTCGCTGGTGCTCTACATCGTCCTCGGCTTCCTGCGCCCGCAGGAGGCGCCCGGCCTCGACGCGCTCCTCGCGAAGATCAACGAGGACGGCCCGGAGCCGGACGCCGCGGGCACGGCCGCCGTGCCGCCGCAGCCGGCGGGGGACAGGGCCGCGGACACGGGCGCGGACGCGTCCTCGGGGCCCGACGCCCGCACCTGACCCCGGGCGCCCGGCGGCGCCTTCGGCCCACGCGCCCCGCGCACCCGCCCGTCCTGCCCGCCGCGCCTCCCCGCGGCGGGCCGGCGGCCGAGGGGCTCAGCCGACCGGGTACCGCCGCAGCCATGCCTCCTCGCGGGCGCCGGGGCCGTGCAGGGCCTGGGCCTGGGTGAGTTCCATGGCGAAGTCGTCGGCCAGCTCCAACAGCGCGGCCCGGCCTTCGAGTTCGGCGAGCCACAGCGGCGGCAGGGCCGTCTCGCCGTGCCAGGCGCCGAGCAGGGCTCCGCACAGCGGGGCGGCGGCCGCGGCCGTGGGGCCCGCGGCGGCAAGCGACAGGCCGTGCCGCACGTCCTCGGCGACGAGCGCACAGTAGACCGCGACGGCGAGCGCGTCCTCCGCGCCGCCGCTGCCGCCGAGCGCGGCCACCCGGTGCACGTCCGGCACCCCGGCGCGCACGCTCTCCAGCGCCTCGTCGAGTGCCCTGCTGACGGGCTCGGCGCCCGGCTGCCCCGCGAGCAGTCCGAGCGCGGCGCCGACCGCGGCCTCCAGCGGGGCGCGGCGTGCGAGGCCGTGCACGATCACCGCGTACGCGGAGGCGGAGCGCCTCGCCGCCGGATGGCCGTGCGTGTGCACCGCGCACTCGTCCGCGAGCAGGGACACCAACTCCGGTTCCCAGCCCACCAGAAGGCCGAACGGCGCGGAGCGCAGGGCGGCACCGGCGTCGCGGGCCCGCGGGTTCTTCGGGGCCTCGGTGGTGCCCATCACCTCGTCGCCGAGACCGAGCAGCAGCGGGCGCGCCGGGTCGCGGCGCGCGTACAGCCACTCTTCGAGGGCGAGCCAGCCGTTGTCCGCGCGCCGCTCGTCGGGGCCCCAGTCGCGCTGGGTGGAGTACCAGCGCCGGTGCGCCCTGTGGACGTCGGTCGGCGGGTGCCAGTGGCCGCGCTCGCGGCGGATCTGCGCGCGGATCAGGCCGTCGACGGTGAACATCGTCAGCTGGGTCGCCCAGGTCACCGCGCCGCGCCTGCCGTAAGCGGGCACGAGGTCGACCTCCGCGGGCAGCGAGCCGGGCTCGGGCGCCGCGCCCGGCGAGCCCGTACCCGGGGCGCCCGCGCCCGAGACCCCCGCGCCCACCGCGTCGCCGATCGCGCCGCCGAGCAGGCAGCCGCGCACCCGGCTGCGGAAGTCCAGCTGCTCGGCCCGGCCCCACACCGCGCTCACCCGTCACTCCCCACGTCAGGCAGCCCTCGACCCGCGGGCCTTCCGGGCCCCGGCGGAGAAACCTACCGTCCCGGGGCCCGGCGCGGCCTCACTCCGCGACCAGCGGCAGCAGTTGCGGCAGGTGGCCGTCGGAGGCCGAGGCGGCCCGTACGCGCTCCTCGGGGACCTCTCCGTACAGGGTGGTGCGCGGCCGGGACGGGCGGCCCGCGGCCTCCGCGATGGCCTGGAGGTCCTTGATGGACCGGTACGAGCCGTAACTCGACCCGGCCATACGGGAGATGGTCTCCTCCATCAGGGTGCCGCCGAGGTCGTTGGCGCCGGAGCGCAGCATTTCGGCCGCGCCCTCCGTGCCGAGCTTCACCCAACTCGTCTGGATGTTGGGGATGTACGGGTGCAGCAGCAGGCGGGCCATCGCCGTCACCGCCCGGTTGTCGCGGTCGGTCGGGCCGGGGCGCGCGATGCCGGCGAGGTACACGGGCGCGTTGGTGTGGATGAACGGCAGCGTCACGAACTCCGTGAAGCCGCCGGTCTCCTGCTGGATGCCGGCGAGGGTGCGCAGGTGGCCGAGCCAGTGGCGGGGCTGGTCGACGTGCCCGTACATCATCGTGGACGACGAGCGGATGCCGAGTTCGTGCGCGGTCTTCACGACCTCGATCCAGGTGGCGGTGGGCAGCTTGCCCTTGGTGAGGATCCAGCGGACCTCGTCGTCGAGGATCTCGGCGGCCGTGCCGGGGATCGAGCCGAGCCCGGCCTCCTTCGCCGCGGTCAGCCACTCGCGGATCGAAAGCCCGGTGCGGGTGGCGCCGTTGACGACCTCCATCGGTGAGAACGCGTGCACGTGCATGCCGGGCACGCGTTCCCTCACGGCCCGCGCGATGTCGAAGTAGGCGGTGCCGGGCAGGTCCGGGTGGATGCCGCCCTGCATGCAGACCTCCACCGCGCCCACGTCCCACGCCTGTTCTGCGCGGTCCGCGACCTGGGAGAGGGAGAGGGTGTACGCGTCGGCGTCGGTGCGGCGCTGCGCGAACGCGCAGAACCGGCAGCCGGTGTAGCAGACGTTGGTGAAGTTGATGTTGCGGGTGACGATGTACGTGACGTCGTCGCCGACCACGTCCCTGCGCAGCTCGTCCGCGATGCGGGTGAGCGTGTCGAGCGCGGGCCCGTCGGCGTGGAAGAGGGCGAGGGCCTGCTCGTCGGTGAGCTTCGTCGGGTCGTCGGCGGCCTGACCGAGGGCCTGGCGCACATCGCCGTCGATGCGTTCGGGCGCCATGCCGGGCGCCGCGGCCTCGCGCAGCGCGTCCCAGTCCCCGTACACCACGTCGAAGTCGTCGCGGCGGTCGCCGGTGCGGCCCTCGGTGTCGATGGTGCGGTGCAGGTCGGTCCTGCCGGTGGAGGTGAACACCTCGTCCGGCTCCTGCCAGGGCAGCCCCACCGGGATCACGTCCTCCCGGGCGAGGCCGGTCTCCGGGTCGGCGAGCGCGGTGACGTGCGGCAGCAGCCGCGGGTCGAGCCAGGGCTCGCCGCGCCGGATGAACTCCGGGTAGATCGTGAGGCGTTCCCGCAGCTCGAAACCGGACTCCGCGGTCTTCGCCGCGAGTTCGTCGATGTGCGGCCAGGGCCGCTCCGGGTTGACGTGGTCGGGGGTGAGCGGCGAGACACCGCCCCAGTCGTCGATGCCCGCGCGGATCAGCAGCGCGTACTCGGCGTCGACGAGGTTCGGCGGGGCCTGGATGCGGGCGGACGGGCCGAGGATGTGCCGGGCGACGGCGATCGCGGCGGCCAGCTCCTCCAGTTCGGCGTCGGGCATGCCGCGCATCGCCGTGTCCGGCTTGGCGCGGAAGTTCTGCACGATGACTTCCTGGATGCCGTGGTAGGCGCGGGCGGTGCGGCGCAGTTCGAAGAGGGCGTCGGCGCGCTCCTCGTACGACTCGCCGATGCCGATCAGGACGCCGGTGGTGAACGGCACGTTGGAGCGGCCCGCGTCCTCAAGGACGCGCAGCCGCACGGCCGGCTCCTTGTCGGGCGAGCCGTGGTGCGGGCCGCCCGGCTCGGACCACAGGCGGGTCGCGGTGGTCTCCAGCATCATCCCCATCGAGGGGGCGACCGGCTTGAGCCGCTGGAGGTCGGTCCACGACATGACGCCCGGGTTGAGGTGGGGCAGCAGCCCGGTCTCCTCCAGCACGCGGATCGCCATGGCCCGCACATAGGCGAGGGTGTCGTCGTACCCCTCGGCCTCCAGCCACTCGCGCGCCTCCGGCCAGCGCTCCTCGGGCTTGTCGCCGAGCGTGAACAGGGCCTCCTTGCAACCGAGCGCGGCGCCCTCGCGGGCGATCGCGAGGACCTCGTCGGGCGAGAGGAACATGCCGTGGCCGGCGCGGCGCAGCTTGCCTGGCACGGTGACGAAGGTGCAGTAGTGGCACTTGTCGCGGCACAGCCGCGTCAGCGGGATGAAGACCTTGCGCGAGTACGTGATGATCCCGGCGCGCCCCGCGGCCGCCAGGCCCGCGTCCCTGACCCGGGCGGCGGACGCGGCGAGGTCGGTCAGGTCGTCCCCCCTGGCCTGGAGCAGCACGGCGGCCTCGCCGACGTCGAGGGCGACGCCGTCACGGGCACGTTTCAGGGCGCGGCGCATGGAGTTGGCGGTGGGCAGCCCTGCGGCGGCCCCTGACCCCTCGGGCACGTGCGTAGTCATCCTTCGAGCATACGGAGCCACCGCCCGACCGCCAGAACAGGTGACGGGGCACACAGTCCGAGGTCAGGGGCGGTGCCCGGGGCGCGTCCTCCCCGTTGCGGGCCGAGGCCGTCCGGTGCGCGCCATGTGCTGGTCGCCGTGCCGCAACCCGGGGGTCGTGGGGGTGCCGGATCGTGCGGCGGTGGCCCGTTCCCCCCGAGCGCGAACCCGAGGAGCATCCCCTTCATGACCCGCGAAGCCTCCCCCGCGCGGCCCGGCCGCCGCGGCGTCCTCGTGACGGGCGCCGCCGCCGCGCTCACCCTGTCCACCGTGACCTTCGCCCACGACGCGGCGGCCGACGGCCCGTCCGCGCATCCTGACGGCGCGGCGGCGGGCACCGCCGGGAGCCGCGTCTCGCGCACGGTCGCAGGCACCCTGCCCGCCGGCTCGCCCGACTTCGTGTACCTGCCCTTCGAGGTGCCGCGCGGCGTGCGCGAGGTGCACGTCTCGTACACGTACGGCAAGCCGGCCGTGCCCGCGGGCACCCAGGGCAACGCCCTCGACATCGGACTGTTCGACGAGCGCGGCACCGGCCTCGGCGGCGCGGGCTTCCGCGGCTGGTCGGGCGGCGCGCGCACCGAGTTCTTCGTACGCTCGGACGACGCCACGCCCGGCTACCTCAGGGGCCCCGTGCGGCCCGGGACCTGGCAGGTCGCGCTCGGCCCCTACACGGTCGCGCCCGAGGGGCTGCCGTACGAGGTGACGATCACCCTCACCCACGGCCCGCAGGCGCCCACGCCCCGTCCTGTGTACCCGCCGGAGCGCGCGAAGGGCCGCCGCGGGGCCGGGCGCGCCTGGTACCGGGGCGACTGCCACCTGCACTCGGTGCACTCGGACGGCGGGCGCACGCCCGCCGAGATCGCGGCGCTCGCCCGCGCCGCCGGGCTCGACTTCCTGCACAGCAGCGACCACAACACCACGTCCGCGCACGGCGCGTGGGACGGGCTGTGGGGCGACGACCTGCTGATCCTCGTCGGCGAGGAGGTCACCACCCGCAACGGGCACGTCCTCGCGCTCTCCCCCGACCCGGGCACCTTCGTGGACTGGCGCTACCGGGCCCGCGACAACCGCTTCGGCCACTACGCGCGCGCCGTGCGCAGGGCGGGCGGCCTCGTCGTGCCCGCGCACCCGCACCAGACGTGCATCGGCTGCAACTGGAAGTACGGCTTCGCCGACGCGGACGCCGTCGAGGTGTGGAACGGGCCGTGGACCCCGGACGACGAGGTCTCCCTCGCGGACTGGGACAACAGCCTCGTGGCGTCGGTGCGTTCGGGCCGCGCGTGGACGCCGGCGATGGGCAACAGCGACGCGCACCGCGACCCCGACGCGGTCGGCAGGCCGCAGACGGTCGTGCTGGCCGACGAGTTGAGCCGCCGCGCGATCCTCGCGGGCCTGCGCGCGGGCCGCAGCTACGTCGCCGAGTCCGCGGAGGTCTCGCTCGCCCTCACCGCCTCGGGCGGCAGGGGCGGGCACGCGGGCATCGGGGAGCGGCTGACGGGCGCCGGGCCCGGCGACGACGTGACCGTGCGGCTCGACGTGACGGGCGCGCCCGGCTGCACGGTGTCGTTCGTGACCGACCAGGGCACCCTGTTCACGGCGCCTTCGCCGCTGCCTGCGACGGGCTCGGGCTCGGCCGTGTGGACGACCACGCCGCAGTACGCGAGCTATGTGCGCGCCGAGGTGCGCCACCCGGCGGCGCCCGGGAGCGGCGGCCTGCCGGGCGCGCTCGCCGCGTTCACCAACCCGGTCTTCCTCGGCGCGGAAGGCGCCGCACGCTGACGGGGCGCGCCGAGGGGCCGCCCGCCCGGGGCGGAGCCACGGCCGGGACCCCGGGGCGGAGCCACGGGTGGAGAGCGGATTTCCACCTGTGGTTCCACCCCGGGGTTGATCGCGGAAACGCCCGCGGAGCGGATGCTCGA
Organism: Streptomyces tremellae; assembly: GCF_039540215.1. Classification (NCBI taxonomy): domain Bacteria; kingdom Bacillati; phylum Actinomycetota; class Actinomycetes; order Kitasatosporales; family Streptomycetaceae; genus Streptomyces; species Streptomyces tremellae. The sequence goes on along the minus strand of NZ_BAABEP010000008.1, from coordinate 1,373 downwards.
CGGCATGACGCTCACCGAATGGTTCATCGACATCGCGCTGGTCCTCGTCGTGTTCCGCCAGCTCCGCGAGGAGAAGCTGACCGTGCGCACGATCCTGCTGCCGCTTGCCATCGTCGGCTGGGCCGCGAGCCAGTACCTGCACGCCATACCCACCGCGGGCAACGACCTCGCGCTCGCCCTCGCCTTCGCGGGCACCGGCGCCGCCTTCGGCCTCGCGGGCGGCCTGCTCACCCGGGTCAGGCACGCGGAGGGCCACGTCCGCATCAGGGCCACGCCGAGCGCGGCGGCGCTCTGGGTGCTCAGCATGGGTTTCCGCCTCGGCTTCGCGGTGTGGTCCTCGCACGCCTCGGGCGGCGCGCACCTCGCCCGCTTCTCCGCCGACCACGACATCACCACCGCGCAGGCCTGGGTGGTGGCGCTCATCCTGATGGCCTTCGCCGAGGTCGTCTTCCGCCTCGGCACCATCGTCGCCCGCGCCCGCCGCACCACCCTCCGCGCCCGCACCATCCCCACCCCCCAGTCCCCCACCTACGCCTGACCCCCGCCCGTCCGCCGGGCCGGGGGCGGTGGGGATTGAACCTTTCGAGGGACTTGTACGTAGTACCGGGTGAGGCGCCCGGGTCTCCCCCGGGCCTCGGGCGCCTCGCCCCGGTCAGCGGGCCAGGGAGGCGGCGTCGCCCATGACGACGACCGGGCGCAGGGCCGGGTCGAGCAGGCGGAGCAGCTGCCTCATGCGGTCCTCGGGGAGCGCGACGCAGCCGTGGGTGGGGCCGCCGTGGTCGACGTGGAACCAGATGCCGCCGCCGCGGTCCTCGCCGAGAGGGCGCTTGAGGTCGAGCGGCGAGACGCCCGCGACGCGGTTGTAGTTGATGGCGACGACGTAGTCGAAGGCGTGCGCGAGGGACTCGCCCTCGAAGCCGGTGCCCTCGGTCGCGAAGTCCGGCGACGCGTCGTACGGCAGGCGGGTGCCGGGGTCGGGCAGCCGGCCGCCCGCGTCGGTGAGGCCGAAGACGCCGACGGGTGAGCGCAGGTCGTCGTCGTGGTGGTCCTGCGTCCAGCCGTCGCGCGCGTTGCGCGCCCGCCAGTCGGCGTCGGTGACCCAGCCCGCGCCGGTGAGGCGGTACGCGACCAGGCGTGCACGCGGCGAGTCCACGTCCCTGCCCCTGACCACGACGACCTGGCGGGCGCTCGCGGGCACCTGGGCGAGGGTGCGCGGGCCGAGGCCCGGCAGCTGCCGGTGGACCGGGGCGCCGGCCGCCTCAAGCGGGCCCGGCGCGGCCCGCGGCCCCGGCGGTCCCGCCGCGGTGGCCGCCGCGCGGGCCGCGGGGTGCCGGAGGAGATGTCGACCGAGTCGACGGAGAAGCCGAAGGGGT